>DTUH01000234.1 GCA_012964265.1 Candidatus Lambdaproteobacteria bacterium | reverse complement strand
GCAGATAATAATCTCCGCATAAAAGCCGACTAAAATATGAAGATATTATGTATGAAAACCTGTCTATTCACCAGAGCAAAACAGAACTTGTGATGAGCATGGTTCCGAGTTTTCTTTTCATCTGCACCTTTTTATTCGCACAGCAGCAGATTAACCATGTTGACATATGCCTTGGGTAAATCCCCACATTATCCTTATTATTAACCACATTGCAATCCTTTATTGAGAATTTTTATGGATACATCCAGTACTGAATACGCAGAAGGTCGGGTTTTTTCATTTGACGATGAAAGTTCCATTCAGCCCGGTTTTCTGGAAACATTCGACTATTCCGGTCCACGACAACGGGTCAGCTACCAAATGAATGAGTTTGCAGCGGTCTGTCCTTTTTCCGGACTTCCTGACACCGGCATTGTCTGGGTTGACTATATTCCACAAAAGAAACTTGTTGAACTCAAAGCACTTAAATATTATTTCCTTTCTTTCCGTAATGTCGGAATTTTTCAGGAAGCGGTTACGGCTCGTATTTTCAATGATTTGTACCCCCTGCTTGAACCTGAAGAATTACTGATCAAAACCCGCTACAGCACTCGCGGCGGCATCGACACCACCTGCACAATCGATTCTAATGAGCAAACTTCCTGATTCATCTTCACTGCGTGAAGACACGCGCATCATTCTTTCCGGACGTGATCCGCACCGTTACGGCGGTATGGTCAATCCTCCGGTGTATCACGTTTCCACTGTACTTGCGGAAACTTTTGAACAACTAAAATCCAGGGATCATATCGAAGAATCCGGAGTACAGGAAATGGCCTATGGCCGCAAAGGGACACCTACTTCGTGGGCGTTGGAAAACGCTGTGGCGGAATTGGAAGGGGGTCATCGCTGTCTGGCGTTTTCGTCCGGACTTGGTGCAGTGACCGGAGCTCTCCTGGCATTTTTAAAAGCAGGGGATCATTTGCTGATGACGGACAGTGTTTACGCGCCGACACGTAAATTTTGCAATTCGCTCCTGAAACGTTTTGGTGTAGATACCACGTACTATGATCCGTTAATGGGAGCAGACATAAGTTCGCTGCTTCGTCCAAACACCGGCGTTGTGTTTACTGAATCTCCAGGTTCACATACCTTTGAGGTACAGGATATTCCGGCCATTGCTGAAGCCGCACACGCTCATGGCGCAAAAGTGCTGATGGACAATACCTGGGCATCGCCACTGTTTTTTAAACCTTTTGAGCATGGAGTGGACGTTTCGATTCAGGCAGGAACCAAATACATCGTCGGTCATGCTGACGCGATGCTCGGAACAGTCACCGCCACGAAAGAGGCTTGGCCTGCACTGCGGGACTGCACGGGGCATCTGGGACAATGCGCAGGACCGGACGATCTTTATTTGGCTCAACGCGGTTTCCGTACATTAGCTGTGCGTTTGCGTCAGCACCAAGCCAGTGCGCTGGTGATTGCAGAATGGCTTCAGAGCCGACCGGAAGTTCGGCAAGTCCTGTTTCCGGCATTGACAGGAGCACCGGGACACGAGATTTGGAAACGTGATTTTCTTGGAGCCAGCGGATTGTTCGCTTTTGAACTTGAACCGTGTACTAAGGAGGCGGTGGTGACGCTGCTGGACGGTATGCGTTTATTTGGTATGGGTTATTCCTGGGGTGGTTATGAAAGCCTGCTCATTCCTGCCAATGTCCAGAATGTACGCAGCGCCGTACCGTGGCGTTTTGAAGGTCCATTGTTGCGTATTCACATCGGACTTGAGGATGTTGATGATTTAAAGGATGATTTAGAGGATGGCTTGGAGCGTCTCCGGAATTTTCGCGCTTAATTTTCTTTCAGAGATACGACTTTTAAACCAACGAAAAACGTCCAAATGAATTTTCTGATAGCAGATGACACAACTGAAGTATTGGAATTTCTTCAAGAATTCTTGGTGCAGGCAGGTCACTTAGTAATTTGCGCAAAAGACGGAGAGGAAGCATTAAAAATTTTTCGGAAGGAGGAAATCGAAGGAATTTTCTGTGCTTTAACATTGCCAAAACTGGGAGGTCTGGAATTACTGAAGGAAGTTAAATCGTCAAACAGCCGCCGGCCGTTTGTAATGCTGTGTCCGCATAGTGATACAAAAAACGCACTTAATGCGCTGCAGCTTGGAGCGTGTGATTATCTCATCAAAAAGATTAAACCGCTGGAACTTCAGCGCACCCTGGACAGAGTAGTATCTCTTCACGAGGGGTTTCACTTCAGTGCCTATGCGCTGGATCACTTGCTGCAGGAGACGAGGACGCTGGAAATCGGCAATGATTTTGAGGGAGTCAACCGGATAATCGCTTTTATGACTCAGGATTTGCCGAGCTACGGCATACTGATTCAAGAACAATTATTCCGTATGAACATGCTGCTCAAGGAAGCAATTGAGAACGCGATTTTTCATGGAAACCTTGAATTGAGTTCAGAAATGCGCAGGAAAAATCCGCAATTGTTTTACAAAACTGCAGAACAAAAAAGGGACATTGATCCATATAAAAACCGCAGACTCACCCTGCAATATGATATCAGCCGTAACTCGGCAAAATATGTTGTTCGTGATGAAGGAAAGGGATTTGCACATGCAGACTTATTGGATCCTGCCGATCCGGACAACTTGCTGCGTATCGAAGGGCGTGGTTTGATTATGATAATGAATTTTATGGATGAGGTTTTTTGGAACGATCGAGGCAACGAAATCACCATGGTTCGTTATCGGAAACGAAAAACGTAAACCATATTTATACGAATAATAGCTGAATGAAGTGTTGTCCCTGTTTGAACAGAAGTATTTTTTATTTGCAAATTATGACGCTGCTGGTTTTTTCCGGACTCTTGCAAAGTTGTACGGAAAAAACAACTACCCAAATACGGATACCATCTTCAGAGTTGTATCAAAAGGCAATGATTGCCCTGGAAGATGAATTTTATCAGGAAGCACTGAAAAATTTTGAAATCCTGGTTGATGAACATTCCGGCACAAGGTTGGCCACCCTTTCGCATCTGAAAATGGGTGACTTGTACTTTAGGCAGAGCAAATGGGAAGAATCCGAAAGCAGCTACAGACGTTTTCTCCTGCTCAGTCCACGCAGTCACCTCACACCTTACACACTCAACCGCCTGGTTGCACTCAATTACGAACGCAATATTTACGGTTTATTTGTGCAGTCACGTGATTATGACCGCAACATGGAACCAAACCGGATTCTGATTCGCGAATATCAGCGTTTTTATTTGCTTTTTCCGCACAGTCCGTATTTGGCGGATGTACAGGCTTATCAGAAAAGGGCGCTGAGTGATCTTGCAGAACATGAACTGCATGTGGCGAATTATTATTTTGATAAGGAAGCCTATCATTCTGCAATTGGGCGTTATTTATACCTGCTCAAATACTACCCCGGTTTTCCCCGCACCGCCCATGTTGCAGAACGTCTGATTGAAGCTTACCGTTTGAATCAACAACCGGAACTTGCGGAAGAAATGCAAAAGGTACTGGAAACATTACGGGAGCGTAAATTGCTGGCGCAACTCACGATGAGAGAAGAATGACCTCGCCGTCCCTTCGTTTTGCACAGAAAAGTTGTTCAATTTGTTTGCCGCTAATGTTGTTTTTCTTCTCCGGATGCGCGGAGCTTGATGGCGTCTTTCCCAAATTCAACCCGCAAAAGAAGGTAGAAAATCCGACTTCCATTCCAAGTTCAGAAAGTGTCACTCAAAAACAAATCTTGCTCTCTGCAGAAAATAGTCAGTTACAGACTAAAATTGAACAGCTGCAGCAGCAAGTAAACGAACTCCAAATACAACAAAAAGAACAACGGGATGATTTCCTTTTACTGCAGGAGCAATGGGAAATGAATTTTGTTTTGCTGGAGCGTTCCGTTGAGGAATCTTTGAGGTCAACCAAGGCGTCTGAATCCGCAGCCTCCATGATTTCACAGGTATTGGAAAAACAGCCTCTTCAGCATAACGGAAACAAGTTGAAAAAAGTTCCCCGGAAATCTTTGCAGCCGATTGAAAATTACTCATTGTTGAAAAATACGGAGACTGAGATTCACAAAACATCAGTTTCCACAGCCGACAAGGAATTGGCGGAAATAAATAATTTGGATTTAAAAGAGGAAAAAATTGATGTTGAAGAAGAACCTGGTTTTGCTGAAGCTGGAGCAGTCAATCTGAAGGATTTGGAAGATCCGGAAGATTTGCCGGATCCAGACACACGTGCTCTGGGAGTTGCACCAGACGGTTCCGACATTTCTAAAACATCTTTGGCAAGTGCCGAAGCTTCCAAAGACAGTTTTTCTGATCCGGATCTCAATCCTCCGGAGGATCCATTTATTTTAATTCGGCATCCGGGAGTAAAGAAAATTTATAATCAGGGCATGACCGCAGTCATTCAAAAAGACCATCCTCAGGCAATTCTGGTTTTTGAAAATTTTACTAAACGATTTCCGGATAACCTTGATAGCGACAATGCCTTTTACTGGATAGGCCGCTCTTACTTTGAGCTGAATGAATTTAAAAAGGCAGAAGAAGCATTTCGCAAAGTATTGACACGTTATGAACACCGCCCGACTTCGCAGGGTTACAAAACTCCGGATTCGATTTATATGCTGGGAAAACTGAGTGTTAAGCTAAATCTCGAACAGCGCGCGGTTTATTATTTTGAGGAAGTGATTAAGCGTTTTCCGGGATCTGCTGCAGCCAGAAACGCGGAGCGTGATTTGGGAAGGTGAATCAGTAAAGTATAAAAGAACGAATCATTTCAATAAGAAGGAGTGCGGCTACTACCGAGACATCTATTCCGCCAATTGGCGGGATAACTTTTCTGATTCGGGACAGTACCGGTTCCACCATACTCTGCAGCCAGCGCACGGCGGGTGGGTAATGCTGCTCGTGCATGACCCATGAAATCAGTGCATAAACGACAATCATCAAGCTGTAAAGCCGTAACATTGCCGCAAGTACTTGAATTAATGATCCTGAAATCGGCATTATGAATATTTATAGGTTAGATGTGATAAGGCTGCAAAAAGTCAAAAACCACTCAAAAAGTGTTTAACCACAGAGTCACAGAGATCACAGAAGTGCCCCAGTGCCTCAGCGCCTTAGTGCCTTTTTTCAGCCTTTTTGATTTTATTCAGATTCATGACGTGATTCCAGTTTTCGGACACGGTCAAAAAGTTCAGCCAGGCGATTTATTAGCGACTGCAGCTGCCTCCATTGGCTAACCGGCCTTCCCGGCATTCCTCCCAGCACCTCTTTATCCTGGGTGTTGGCCGTGATTACGGCACGTGCTACAGCAGTGACGTTGTTCCCCACAATCACATTGTCTCGGATTCCGGACTGTCCGCCCATGATTAAATGATGTCCAGCCTTTACGCTGCCCCCAACTGCCGATTGTGCTGAAACCAGGGCTTGTTCGCCAAGACTTACATTATGCGCAATTTGCACTTGATTGTCGAGTTTACTACCCTGCTTAATGATGGTTGTGCGAAAACGTGCCCGGTCAATCGTTGTGCATGCTCCAACCTCAACATCGTTTTCGAGACGCACAATTCCCAATTGCGGAATTTTCCGGTTCACACCTTCACGTTGAAAATAGCCGTGTCCGTCTGAACCGATCACTGCGCCTGACTGCAAAATAACGCGGTCACCAATTTCGGATCTGTCCTGCACCACCGCATTCGGATAAAAGGTGCAATCCGCGCCAATGACTACATCAGACATGATCACAACTCCTGCATGCAGGATTGTGTTTTCGCCAATCCGCACTCCATCATAAATCACAACTTTGGGTCCTACAATCACATTTTTGCCGAGTTTTGCACTTTTACTGACAACCGCACTGGGATGAATTCCGGACTTTTTGGTGAAGCCCGGAATCCTCGGCTTTGCAGGATTCAATAATTTTGTGGCCGCCACATGAGTTGCCAGGGGATCAGCGGAAATAATCAGGTTGTGTTCAGCATGCTGAACTTCCGGAGAAACAACCAAAGCAACCTGGCTCGAATTAATTTCATCGACGGTAGTACTAACTTGCCTTGACATACCTGCGGGAGTCGGAACACTTGTTATGCCGCCCGGACTGCTTAAATATGCCAGACCTCCCGCTTGCAGCGAGTCAAGTCCGCAAACATGCGTGATTATTAAATCTCCGTTTCCGGAATATTCAACCTTCAGCTTTTTGGCAAGTTCCTTCAGCGAAAGCGGTAATGCGCCCATTAACCTCACCCTATTTCATTCAGAAGTGGCCGGACAGAGACCTGGCATCCTTTGGGAAGCACGGGAGAATTTGCTTCCACCCGGATCAAGGCATTTGACTCAACGAGCGAACCGATGCTGTGTGAGCCTTGAAAATTTAAGGGACGCACCCGATATTCTCCATTTTGCTGATGCAGTTGTCCGCGCATGAAATGCAGCCGTTTGTAGGTTTTTGAAATGGATTCATCGAGTCTGGCCTTGACCATGTCTGCCTCCAAAATTCGACGTCCCATCAATTGCCGCATTGCAGGGCGCACAAATTCTTCAAACAGCACGTAACTTGATGCGGGATTTCCGGGCAGCCCAAAAACTAAAGTTTTACCACGTTTACCAAAAAACAGCGGCTTTCCGGGTTTGAATTTTATTTTCCAAAAAATTTCCTCGACACCCATTTCTTTTAAAATGGGCTTGGCGTAATCCCTTTCACCAACAGACATTCCTCCGGAAATAAGCACTACATCAGCTTGCAGCGCATCTTCAAATTCATGTTTCAGGATTTTCGGAATATCCGGAACCATCGTCATTTTTACCAACTCGCAAGATTCCTGTTTTACCATGCCTGCCAGCATGTAACGGTTTGATTCACGGATTTGTCCGGATTGCGGATTTTCATCTACGTCAACCAATTCGCTTCCGGTGGAAACGATGCTTATTTTTGGTACACGCCGCACCGGAACCCGGGAAAAACCAAAAGTCGCCAGCACCGCCATTTGCGCTGGGCCAATCACCGTTCCAACCGGAATCACTGTTCGACCTTCCGGAATATCTTCTCCCTGATAACGGACGTTTTCGGTTTTCGGAATCGATTGAAAAAAGCATACAAGAGATTCTTCGAGTTTTATATCTTCCTTCATCACGATCGTATCCGCCCCTGCAGGAAGTGGTGCGCCTGTCGCAATCTGCACGCATTGTCCGGAACCCAGCGGATCTTTTCCGGAATCTCCCGCGGAAATGTAACCCAGTTTTTCCAGACATACCGGATTTTCACGGGAAGCAGCGGTTAAATCCGCCGCTTGAACTGCATAACCATCCACAGCAGAATTGTCGAATAACGGCATTCCGTATGGTGCTACGATGTCTTCTGAAAGCGCCAACCCCTGGGATTCTATCAGGTGGCGCTGTTCTTTTTCAAGTGGTTTGACGTGTTCGAATACCAGCGCTCTTGCGTCTTCATAACTTAACATCACATCCTGTTCCGGTATTCAACGACGTTTGGTTTCCAAATAAAATCCAATTTCATTTCGTCCTTTTTCTGTGTCCGTCCAATCATGAAAGCCTTGAACTGACAAGTCTTCTATCAGGTCAGCCCAATCCTGGTGGTTCCACTGTGAGTGTACTCTCAGCCATGAATTTAATTCTTTTTTGGGAAATCGTTTTTTCTTTTTTTTAGCCATTCTACTCCTGTTAATTTTTATTTGATGTTTTTAGTGAGGTTTTCAAATAGGTCTCATAATCTCTATCCTACGTATTTTTTTCAAAACTCAAAAGTTTCTTGTTCATTTTTTTTGTGAGGCGCAACTGCATTCCGGAAAACTTGTAAGAGTTTTGGTGAAATGATATTATGGTTGTTCATTTTAACAGGAAGCAACGAATGTACATTTATGGTTTAACACTTCATGTAATTGCGGTGATGTTGGTGGTTGGCACTTTATTTGTGCAGTCTCTGACGGTTGTTTTTCGCTTACGTTTAAGCGATCCGGCTCAGATCGAGGGTATTCAGTGGATTCAGCGGCGGGTCCATCAGCTGATTTACTACCCGATCCTGGTTGTGGCAGTGGCTTCCGGAGCCTATTTGGCCGTGATTCAGGAGCGGATCAGTACACCGGGCAACGGCTGGCTGCACACGAAAATCACACTTTTACTGATCCTGATTGTTTTAGGTTTTGTGAACGGACGTCAAATTAAGAACAGCAATTTGCGGAAACCTCAAGCACTGCTGGTTCACATTGGCATTTTTTTCATCTCCGCCATTATGATTTATCTGGCGCTGGCGAAACCGTTTTAGTACAGTCTCAGACTGTTTCAATTCAAATCCGGAGAGGTGGCCGAGTGGTCGAAGGCGGTAGACTCGAAATCTATTGTGCGTTCACGCGTACCGGGGGTTCGAATCCCTTCCTCTCCGCCACACTACTATTCCATCCTGTTCCAAATCATCTCATAAA
>DTUH01000233.1 GCA_012964265.1 Candidatus Lambdaproteobacteria bacterium | reverse complement strand
CGGAAGATGCGGATGTGATTGGAGACGAACCGATTTGGTTCGGTGATGATGTCAAAGGCTGGGTAACTTCCGGAGGTTATGCCCACAATTCCGGAGTTTCTGTTGCGCTGGGTTATGTGCCAAAAGTAATTGCCGCTGAAACAAACGGCTGGTTTGTGGAAATTCTCGGAAAACGCTGTCCGGCTACTCTGCAAACCGAACCGCTTTTTGACCCGAAAGGGAAAATTATGCGCAGATAGTTTATGACAGATTATGTGAAAGAATATCAAAATAAGCGCAATGCGTGTGGCAAACCGTTTACGGAATTTGTTGAATTTATAAAGCAGTACAACAAAGAATCCGCAACGGTGATGGACTTAGGTTGCGGCCAGTGGAGAGACACCTTGTTCATTGCCCGCAAAGGGCATTCTGTAACCGCAATCGATACTGCAAAAACCGGGATTTCGCAAATGTGTGGACGATGCAAAAAACGAAGGCTTGAAGGTTGAGGGAATTGTTAACGACATTGTTGATTACATTCCGGAAATTCAGTTTGATGTGATTGTCATTGATCGGGTTCTTCATATGTTGCCCAGCGATCAACAACGCAATGTGATTCTTGAAAAATATGCTAAAGTCGTTAACGAAACCGGCTTCATTTTGATTGCCGATACTCCGCAAAATAAAAACCTGATTTCCGGATTTTTTCAGAAAAAACCGGAGTCGTGGAAAATTATTAAAAATAAAAACGGCTTTATTTTTGCTCAAAATAAATGCACTGAATGAATAATTTTACTGCACAAAGATTAGCGACTCAAAGTTTTACTCAACCGGACACTTATCGTTTAAGCCGCTTGCCGGTCGATCAAGCCTCGACCTTGATTCCGGATGCATACACTGCTGCAGCATTCTTTGCGTTGGAACAGGAAAAGGTGTTTGCCAACGGCTGGGTTGCGGTGGGATGTGTTTCGCAAGTCCGGAATCCTGGCGATATTTTAGTGACGGAAGTTGCCGGACGCTCGCTCTTGCTGGTGCGCGACAAAGCCGGAAAACTGGGGGCGTTTTACAATGTTTGCCGTCATCGCGGTTCCAAATTGCTGGAAGCAAGCTGCAAAAGCAAAAGCATTCGTTGTCCATATCACGCCTGGGTTTATGGACTGGACGGACAGTGTTTGGGAACATCGATGTTTCAAAAAGAGAAAACTGTCGGCGACGCAAATGAAATGTTGGATGCGGAACGCTTTGATAAAAAAGATTACGGATTATTGCCGCTTGCCGTAGAAACTTGGGGTTTTTTGGTTTTCGTCAATTTGAGTTCGGAACCGACACAACTTGAGGAATGGCTTGGAGATTTGCCAAACAAATTTGCCTCGCATGGATTGGAGGATTGGACAATTTCCGGTGAGAAAAATTATGAAGTGGCCGCAAATTACAAATTGGTTGCGGAAAATTTCATGGAATATTATCATCTGCCTTTCGTGCATCCGGAACTCACGAATGTCTCCCGTATGGAAGACCATCACCGTTGTCAAGGCGCAGGGATGTACACCGGAATGCTGACCACTCCGGTTTCGCGGGATGTGGATTCGGTCTGGCTGAATCTGCCCGCGGCAGAGCGTTTGGAAGAAGAACACAGTGAAGCCGCTTATCATATTTGGATTTTTCCCAATGTCGCCATTACTTTATTGCCGAATCACGCATTTTGTTTGATTACCGATCCGCTTGCGGCCGATCAAACTTTGGAACGGACTTTTTTGCTGACTCCTCCGAAAACTTTGGAAAACGAATGGCACGATGCGATGTTCCGGTTGAATTGATGCTAAAGGCATA
>DTUH01000232.1 GCA_012964265.1 Candidatus Lambdaproteobacteria bacterium | reverse complement strand
GTTTGACGTAATTTCTGGTTTCTTTGAATGGAATTTGTTCAACAAAGGCATCCAGCGATTTTCCTCTCCAGCGGTTGATCCATTTAAGCATGTTTTGAGGTCCTGCGTTATAACTTCCTGCAGTGTAAATCAGTTCTGATTTGAAGCGGTCTGCAAGGCTGCCGAGATAGAGTGTACCCAGACGCGTATTCAGTTCCGGATTAAAAATTTGTGCGTCTTCTTTGAGTTTAATTTTCTTTTTCCTGGCAACAGCTTTTGCTGTTGCAGGCATCAGTTGCATCAAACCAATGGCTTTGCTTGAAGACAATGCCTGCGGATCAAAGTGACTTTCCTCGCGCATAATTGCCAGGGCAAAATATGGATCAATTCCGGCCTGGCTTGCATAGCTCTTCAACTGTGACCAGTATGGACGCGGGTAAGCCAGTTCCCAGAGCGGATATTCACCTACTTCCAGAGTGGCAAGATGCGGTAGATAATAATTGGCAATTACCCTGAGCACAGAATAGTACTCGCCCCTGCGATGAAGCAAATGGCTCACATGCCAATTACGCGTGCTGTCTTTATAATGCCCTAATCCGGCAAACAATTCTTTGAGAGCTTGTTCAGGTTCCGCGATATCAAAAAGAAACTCGGTCCTCTTCAGCAATTGTTTGGTTTTTTTACTTAGCAGTTCTGTCGGCTTTGTGTAAAGTTTTGCTTTACGTGTTTTGATCACTGACAAAATACTTTCCGGAATATCTTCTGAGGAGATCAGCCGCATTCCATAATACGTATTGGGCTGACGAAGAATCAGCTGTTTAAAACTTTTTTCTGCAAGATCATGGCGACCGGCTACTTGCTGCAATTTACCTTGCCAGAACAGCAGCTTAGCTTTCATTTCAGAATTATATATTCTTGTTTTAAGTCCCCGTTTTAAGTATTCCAGGGCTTTGCCGGTTTTCTTTTTTTGTTGATATGACCAGGCCAGTTCCCACGACGATTTTGTTGCAAGAGGATGTTTGGGGAAATGACTGAGCAGACGATTCCACCAAAACTGCGCTTTCCTGATTTCTGAATCCAGTACGTAACGTGTGGCAAATGTATCAAACAAAACCGGAAGCTGCTTTGCTTTAGGATTATGTTTTTCAAGCTTATAGATAGTACTTCGTCCAGCAGGAATATTTTTGCGTTTAATGTAGGAACGAGCTGTCCAGTAAAGCTGGGATTCTTGTTTGACAGCCCATTTTTTTGACAACGTGCCCTGTTGATGAAATTTTATAATTCGAGCATAATATTTTTCCGAAAACAGAGCTTTGAGGTATGCTTCTCCAAGTTTTTTCAAAAGCTTCCCGCTGCGGCCCTTTCTAAGTTGCGGAAGGTGCTTAATCAAATAATTATCAAGACCGAGTCGTGTTAAACTCCGGACACGATTAGAAATCCCTGCTGCTGACATTTTTTTGAGATCAACAGCAGTCAGGTTTTTGTGTGACAGAATGGCGGTTTTTTCATCCTCCGGAAACTGCCAGCCCAATACTCGATATTTATGATCAAGTTTTATCCCTTTGAGTTTTGCTCCACGGAGATAAAGTGCGTGTAATTTGTAATCCGTGAGAAACCATTTGTGTTTTTTTCGGGTGTCATGCAGCAGATGAAAAATTATGCGAGCCTCTTTATCTGTTGTGAATTCACTGTTAATATTGTCACGGAGTGAACTGAGGTAAAAAATCATTTCCGGATGTTTAAGTAATTTCCGGATGCTGACGATTGCTTTTCGATGGTGACCAGACTGAAGCAAAACACGAATTTTTTGAAAAATCCATGCGTCACTCATCTCTGATTCCGGTGTTTGCTTGAGACTCTTTAGGGCTTCTTTATAATTTCCGAGCTGCAATTGACATTTGGCGTTCAATATTCGTGAACGACTCCACAAGCCGTTGTTTGTCCACGACTTTGGTTTTGCCAAAGGTTTCAAATGGCGTATGAGAACCTTGCATTCACCATTTTTGTAGAAATTAATGAATGGTTCCAATGATGAACTTTTATGCGCAAAAACTGAGCTTGCAGGTAATAACAAGGCAAAAATAAAAATGCATGTTCCTGCATACCACAAACATCTACTGAAAATTTTTTTGTTTGTAAAACTGCCGAATGCCTTTAATCGGTTGATAGTCTGAAACATATTTAAGTCAGTTGGTATAGTTGGTGCTTGTTAATGCTCGACAAAGTCAATACTGCTCTTTGGAAACAAAAATAGCAAGAGCAAATATCTTGCCTGAATGACTCAAAAGTTTTAATTTCCGTAAAAAAATGAAGAATGAGTTAGAGGAAATAGAAGATCAGTTTTCCGTGAAACATAAAAATGATAATCCTGATGATTCCGCACAGACAGTAGCGCTTTTGCCTTTAATCTTAAAGCAGGTTCCTAAAAACACCAAGGGTACAAAGTCTCTGCCATATGATTTTGGCTCAGAAACTTATGATGTTTACAGTAACCTCAAAAATCCATTTATGGTGGGCATTCTCGCGGCGGACACTGAGCGGATTCAATTGGATCCCATCAAAACACAAAACCTTTTTCAACAATTTGAAAAAAAATCGACATACACACTGGAGTATCCGCTTAACATTTCTGCACATCGTAAACGGAAACTTTCCTCTGCTCAGCAAAGTTCTGTAGAAAAGCAAAATACGGCAGCAAATGTGAGAGGCAGCAAATTAAAAAATGTCTCTTCCGAATATCTGCCCAGAGAAAAACTGAAAGAAGACAAACGAAAACTACAGGCATATATTCAAAGTTTTTTCAGTCATTTATTGAAAAGGCTTGCTGATGAGAAGGGGGCACTCCCAGTAATCATAAACGAGCTCGTTCCATTATTTGTGGAAAACCGAATTCGAATCCGATTTTTTAAGGCCTTTCTTCAAATCCGTGTTATGGATGATTTAATCAGCACTCTCGAAAAGATCAGTAATGATTCAGAATTGGAAAATTTTGAGTTTTTTTGCAGCGCCCTTTTTGTCTTTTACAGCTCACAGAAAAGCGAATAGCTTAAACCAAAAGCTGACCCTCCAATCTTGAACCTCAATTCTCCTTCCATTATGAGGCCTTCCTTCATTGAAGTTAATTTAAATAATTTGAGACATAATCTCGAATTAATCCGCAAACATACTGACGATAGACCGGTGATGGCAGTCGTCAAGGCGAATGCATACGGGCATGGATTGTTGAAGGTTGCGCAGTTCTATGAAAAACTTGGCGTGAATTGTCTTGGAGTGGCTTTGCTGGAAGAAGGAATTCGTTTGCGTGAGTCCGGAATAACCTTGCCGGTTGTTGTTTTTGGTGGAGTATCGGTACAGCAGATTCCGGAATACCTGGAATGGAATTTAGAGTTCTTCGTCTCTTCACCGGAAGTGTTGAGACTTGCGGAAAAAATTTGCAAATCATGCAAACAGCAGGCAACGGTACATCTCAAACTGGATACCGGAATGGGCAGGATCGGAATCGGTGCAGAGGATTCCGCAAGTTTTATTGAAGAAGCAGTTCGCGCAAAACATATCATGGTAAAAGGTGTTTGTTCCCATTTGGCCTGTGCGGATGATCCGGAAAATCCCTTAACCCTGAAACAGGTGGAGCGGTTTTTGAGAGCAGTTTCAGTTTTTGAACGTCTTGGTGCAGAAATGCCGTTACGTCATCTTGCCAATTCCGGAGGTGTGCTTTACTTTCCGGAATCTCATCTTGATATGATAAGACCGGGAATTTTGCTGTATGGAGTATATCCGGAAGCAACCAGTCCGCATGTCATGGAGGTGCGCCCTGCTCTCCAGTTGAAATCCCAGGTTTCTTTTCACAAATCGGTTCCTTCCGGATTTTCTGTCAGTTACGGCTCAACTTGGACTTCGAAAAGTTCCGCTGAAATCTCAACGGTACCGCTTGGTTATGGAGACGGTTATCGGAGGCAGCTTTCAAATCGCGGTGAGGTGCTGATACGCGGAAAACGCAGGACCATTGCAGGTCGTGTCTGCATGGATCAGTTTATGATAAACTGCGAAAATGAACCCAATGATGCAGGTGAAGAAGTTGTTTTGATTGGACTACAGAAAGACCGATGCATCACAGTTGAAGAGCTGTCCGTATGGGCAGAAACGATTCCGTATGAAATTTTGACCAACCTGAATGAACGCCTTCCAAGAATCTATTCCAACGAATAAAACAAGATTTAATTTGCAGTCTTGACTTGAATCCACTAAGTTTACGGACATCTACTGCATCGTGTGGGAGAGTATAGAAATTGACAGCATAAACAGAATTGAATAATCTGTATTTAAGTTTTGAAAGTTGCAGAGATTTTCAAAAGGTTGGTCAGCAATGGATGGAAATACAATGGCAACAATTTTTGCGGTTTTGAATATTTTGTGGATCTTGCCGATAGGCTATTTTACGGTGATGGATATTTTGCGTGAAATTAATCAGGCTCACTCTTAGTCTTTTTTCCCCAGACATTCGATACGCACCGTATCGTCCTCATAAGCAAGTACCTTGTAGTTTGTTCCGCAACGCTCAAAAGCATGAACCTTGAGTTCTTCAGGATTTCTGGCTTTAACGTAAAAAGAAGCTGTTTTGGTTGTTGCGCATGCTCCTATCATCCAGAGTCCCGACAAAGTAAGCACAATCCACAAAAATTTCATCGCAAATTTAATATCGAGATTTTGATGACACTCAAGGTTTGTCCAGTTGATTTTTCCACTCCACATTTAATACTTTACAACAAACAGGATGAAACTGCATTGATGCACAAAACGGATTATTTACTCTGATTCAACTTTATGGAGCCCATCTGTTTTTGCGGGTCAAATCGTAAGCAACTCGATCCCACGCCAGTAAACGGGCTTCTAATTTATCAAAGTATGAATCAGGTACATTATCGACCAATTTCCCAGACTCCATTCTACGACTCAAAGAGTGTTTAAGATAAGCCCGATCGGTGATAATACCAACTAATGATCCCTCGCGCACAAGTGCGAATGATTCTTGTTTTCGCAGTAAACTTGTGCCAAAAGCCGTGTATTCAGCATCCAGTCCCATGAACTCTATGAAGGTCGGCATTAAATCCAGTTGAGAAGAAACGGTCTCAATTATCCTTGGTTTGAGCAATTTCGGTGCATAAAAGATCAACGGAATCCGGAACCTTTCCAGCAAACCTCCGTTTTGAAAATGAGCCAGCACATGATCTGCAGTGATGACAAAAATTGTGTTTTCGAACCAGTGTTCATTTTTTGCTTTGTTAAAAAACTCACCGATGGCCCAGTCAGTATAATGCAGTGAGTTTAGATAACCGCCTTCTCCAGTTGCATGATGCGGATGACGATTGAAAGGAGCATTCAGTTTTGGAAATGGGGTGTGATCTGTGCTGAGATTGATGAAAGCCAGGAAGGAGGTTTTACGATTATTGATTTTCTCCAAACTGAACATCAGTGTTTCATAGTCCCATCCTAGATTTCGATCCTTCTCTTCCGGAAGATAATCCAGCAGCAGCGGCATATCTTCTTTGCCATAATATTCACTAAAACCTGTTGAAGCGGCAATAGCCTGTGCCAGGAATGACTCACGCAGAGTGCTGTTGACAAAAATCGTCGAAGTACCATTCTGTTCCGCCAGTACGGCAATTTTTGAATAATTTGAGGAAAGATTTGCTATTGTAGGAAGTCCCAAAATAGAAGGCATTCCAGTCAGGACAGACTGCGCTCCTTCAATGCTGCGCTGACCGTGTGAAAAAAACCGATTGAATTTCCAACCTTTTGCACTTAATCTGTCCAAATTAGGCGTGATTTTATAATCATTTCCTCCAAAACTGTCAATATAACGCGGAGTCAAACTCTCAACAAAAAGTATAACGAGGTTGTATGATTTGCCAGGAATGGACTCATTCTTTTGCGCAAGAGGAAATTGTTTCTGCCAGAAATCATGTGGAAAATTCAAAGTTTCTATGATTTGTAATTCCGAAATTGACTTACGCTCCACCGCAGCAGACAAACTGGAATGAGAAGCAGAAAAAACTCCATTCAAAACCAGGTTTCCGAAACTGCTGCTGCCGGAAGAATATGCATGAACAATGGCCAGTGGTTTCATGCCGATTCCACCACGTCCTGTAATAACCACAAACACTAAAAAAAGGATAAATTTAAGCCAGTGCATACGCACAGTCTTTACTTTTATTTTTGTCAGCTTGAGCCAGTAAAACAATGCCAGACAGACCAGTGCCAGCCAGATCATAAAATAGCCCGGGTTTGCAGCAATTTCACTTATTAAATATTTTATGTCTTTTCCTATAAACAATAATTCGTTTGTAAGATGTCGTTTCACGTAACCGAAATAAACAACATCTCCAATCAGCACTGAGCCTTCAGCCACCAATAATAAAAAGACCAGCAGGGATAATAAACCATGCCACCACAGTGAATTGCACCAGCGAAAAGGAAGAGCCATTAAAAGCAGCGGAATTCCTACAAAAACCTGTAAAGATGCCAGATCAAAACGAAGTCCGTAGAAAAACCCCAGCAGGACTTCTTCAAATGTCAATGAACTGAAATTTTGATAGTGAACCGCAAATATCCCAATCCTGGCCAGTAAAAAGATAATAAGACCAATCCCAAGATAAGAAAATATTTTTTGAAATATGCTCATTCTCAACTGTTTTTACAGATTAGTTTTGAGTTGTTCTTAGTTGTTAATGTTGATAAAATTGCGTTAGGAATTACAGTCAAGGTAGATCCTTGCCGTGCAAAACTCAAGAATAAATGTTTATTGAAGTGAGCGGTTTTTGATTATTTTTCACTTAAGAATGAAGTTTTCTATGGCATGAGCGGGATAGAACTTTTAAACAAATCTTGATGAGTTACTATTAACTTCTGTTGCGGATGATACAGTAGTTACGGATGATGAAGTGGAGGACGTTATCGATGATGTTCAAGACACGTTTGAAGATGCTGAAGAGACAGCAGCTGAAACTGAAGCAGTAATTGAAATAAAAATTTCACGCTGTGATGATGTTAACGTCATTTGTCCTTAGGAAGAAAGACTACTCTATCTTTCATTGAAAAAATCAGTCTCAATGATTTATGTGGAAGCAAATTTTAATCTGCATTTACAAAAATAATTCATTGACTGAGTAGCAGAATCAGGATAAACTTATTGTTTAACTTTTTTCAAGTAACCCATCCACTAGATGGAATAAAACGACATGTCACAAAATCAATTAGTAGCGAGTATTCGTAGCAATGTAGGAAAATCGGCCAATCAAATATTACGGCAATCAGGAAATATACCCGCCGTACTTTACGGCCCTCGAGGAAATATTTTGCTCGAGATGGCAGAAGAATCAACCCGTCATCTGCTAGAAAAAATGTCTGGTATGCACGAACTTGTACCAATTAATGTCACGGACTCTTCCAGCGGAGAAAGCTGGACAGCACAAGTTATACTCAGGGAAGTGCAGAAGCACCCTTATAAACATGTTCTCACTCATCTAGATTTTTGGGAACTGCCTGCATCTAAGGAGCAAATTGTCAGGGTACCATTAGAGGTTGTAGGTGAGTCACCTGGAGTTAAAAGCGGAGGTGTTTTGCAGATGGTCGTCTGGGATATTCCTGTTTCTTGCCTTCCTGCAGATATTCCCGCTTTTATCGAAGTAGACGCTTCTGAGTTGGAAGTGGGTGATTCAGTAAGAATTTTGGATATCCAGCTGCCCGAAAAAGTTTCCCATAGTACTGAGGAAAATTATGCGGTTATCACAATTGTTGGTCGTGTAAAAGAAGAGGAAATTGTTCCAGAAGAAGAACAGGTAGAGAGAGAAGGAGAGGACACTGTAGAAGATTCTGCAGAAGAAGAAACAGCTGAAGAGTGAATTTAAGCAAGTTCTGAGGCAGGAAAGGGCGGGCATGAAACTGGTGGCCGGCTTGGGAAATCCGGGCAAGGAGTATGAAGGAACACCTCACAATGTTGGGTTTCAGGTAGTAGATTTGCTCTTGAAACAACTGGGTATCTCCGGATTTCAGCAAAAGTTTAAGAGTCAGTTTTTGCAGACGTCAGTAAAAGGTGAGGCTTGTATTTTCATCAAGCCACAAACTTTCATGAACAGAAGCGGACTGGCTGTTGCGGAATGTGCGAATTTTTATAAAATTCCCATTGAGAACATTGTCATTATTTCTGATGATCTTGACTTGCCACCGGGAAAAGCACGTTTTCGCTACGGCGGTGGACATGGTGGTCACAACGGTTTGCGTTCGATCATAGACTCTTTGGCAAATAATCAATTCCGCCGAGTCAGGATAGGCATTGGAAGACCTGCAGGAAAACGAAATGTGGTCGGACATGTTTTGGGACGTTGGTCTAAAGCAGAAGAAAAATTTGCTTTAAGTGTAATTTATCTTGTGCTTAATGAGTTGATGAGCTTTTTGGAAACTACTAAATTTGAGAACACTTCTTTTTCTGCTCCGGAACTGGCTTGAGCGCTTATAAAAAACTAATCAGAACTTTAAAGTT
>DTUH01000231.1:213-1813 GCA_012964265.1 Candidatus Lambdaproteobacteria bacterium | reverse complement strand
TCGCCGCATTCCGCTTTCAGCGCTACTGCCTCAGCAACGCTCTTTGGAGCATGATAATCAAAAGGTGGTAAGCGTAACATGGTTACAATTCTTGCAGGTTTATTTTAATTAGGAACCGAAAAGTCCCATCCACGGATATTCAAAAAACAAAATTATTTCAGCACCTTCGTCTCCGGTTGCCATTTCAAATTTATAAACTGATCCAGATTTTGTGACCAGACGAATTCCGGAGCCGTATGAACTCCGAATTGTTTCACCAATTTCTCCGATTTCTTCAGCAACACTACCCTGTTCCCAAAAAAACACCGCTTGTAGTGCTTGTTGAACATCCTGCAGAAGCCAATAATCCAGCTTCGTGTTTTCGGTGTTGAAGTTCCAGCGGAGTTCTGTTCCGTAAAATAATGTGTGTGCCGCCTGGTAGCGATTTCCCGGATACGAACGTAAGCGGTCCGCGCCGCCGAGTGATTTGGAAGAACCGTTTTTATTGGCGTTAAGTTGATTTTGCGAGCTTTTGAGAGTGGCCGCTTCACATGCCGCAAAGCCTCCGCAGGCGTAATAGCCCTGCGTGGTTTTGAGCGATTCTAAATCCGTATTGCCTTCCTCTCTCACATGCGCGTCGGAGCGGAAATAATGAAATGCCCACGTATTGTTTTCAGGAATCGGCAGATAGTAGGTCAAGGCAAACGTTAAACTGTTAAAAGCCGCTCCTTGATTTACGGAAGGGAAACTGTCCCGCAAAATCCGGATGTTCAATCCGTCCCGTGGATCTCCGTAATCGTCCGTCAAGTCGATTTTCAATTGAAGGTGTTTTTGCGCGAAATCGACTTCAACCGGTGAAGCCAGTTTCTGCACCAATTCACCTTCAAAATCCCGGATTTCAACAAATTTTCCTTTGCCTCCATTGAAACCATACGCCAGTTCGAGTCTGCGTTCAAAATGCGTGAAGACCAATTCATAATTGTAAAACGTAAAATCTTTGCCAACATAAATATTGAAGTCGTTTTTTTCGCTTTTCATTCCACGGCTGCTGTACACATTTTGTCCAAATCGCGCTATTTTTCCTTGGGTCAGCGCGAGATAAGTCCAATCTGGAATCACAAAGAATTCATCAACTGACACGAAAAATCCCTGCGCGTCTCCTGTGAAACCCATGCCGAATACATCTGTCGAGGTTTCCGCAATATTCCCCGCATTGCCAATCAGGAACAACCCTTTACCAATTCCGGGAAAAGAATATGGAACCGGTAAGACAAACAATCCCGGAGTTTTGTCAAATTGATCTTGCCGTCGGTCAAACGTAATCGCGAATGCCGCTGTGCTATAAAACCAACAACAGAAAACAGTGACGATGACTCTCTTCCAAATTATTTTTTTCATGTCTATATCGTACATTATTTAAAAATGTCAAAAATAATTAGGTTTTACTGAAAATATGTTTTTGTCATCCCGGACTTGATCCGGGATCCAGCTTTAAAATAAAGTTGAATAGAAGAATTGAGGCAGTCCCCCTGGATTCCGCAAGAACACATAACTATTAATGTGATTGAGCCTTGACCTTCCATTTTTCCTTCTTTCCAATCTCCCATATACCTTGTTCCAT
>DTUH01000231.1:0-203 GCA_012964265.1 Candidatus Lambdaproteobacteria bacterium | reverse complement strand
CCCCTGGATTCCGGGTCTACGCTGTGCTTCGCCTGGAATGACACAGTTTTAGGGCTCATTGCTTTGGCACCAATTATCATAAATTTAGTCAATATTCACTCCGGAGGCGCAACATGGATCGGTTCCGGGAATTTGATTTGTGGAAAAGTCTTCGGACCGATTCTTCCTGATTTCCCTTTTTTCAAATCCTGCAAACCCTGAAA
>DTUH01000230.1 GCA_012964265.1 Candidatus Lambdaproteobacteria bacterium | reverse complement strand
GCTGATCGTTGCCAGAGATTTCAAACTTTTTGATAATATTTCCCATTTCTTCCGGAGCCAAAAACTGTGCTTTTTTGATATTTATAACAGCCTTTGTTTTTGCAAGAGCCACTACCAAATCCGTTTGACGTGACAGAAATGCCGGAAGCTGAAGAATGTCCGCGACTTCCGCAGCAGGCGCGGCTTGTTGTGGTTCATGAATATCGGTCAGGATCGGGACGTCAAATTCGGTTTTTACTTTTTCCAGAATCCGTAACCCTTTTTCCAGTCCGGGACCCCGGAATGAATCGATTGAGGAACGGTTTGCTTTGTCGAAGGATGCTTTAAAAATATAAGGAATCCGGAGCTTGTCTGTAATTTTCCGAAAAGTTTCAGCAACTTTCAAAGCCATATCTTTGGTTTCGAGCACATTCATTCCACCGACGAGCACAAACTGATTTTCGTTGCTCAATTTTAGTTCACGCAGCTGGATTGTTTTTTGAGATTTCATATTCAGACTCATGTTTCAATCGAGTGCGCGGCTTCACTCAAGCTCCGCATTTTTTCAATTGCCAGTTCACGACCCAAAATTCCCAATCCGCAATCGGGTGCGGCAATCAGTCGGTTTGCGTCAATGTGTTCCAGTGCATCCAGTAAACGATTCTGGATTTCTTCTACTGCCTCAACGCGGCTTTTGGCAATGGCGACAACTCCAAAAATAATTGTCGTAGTTTTGAAATGTTCGAGTAAACTCAAGTCATTGAAACGGTGTGCATCCTCCAATGAAAGTGCCATTACAGAAGAAGCTTCCATAGCATCCGCAATTTGAAAATATGATTCTCTTGGCGCTTTTGGATAATCAACCGCGTCAATCTTATCCGGGTAGCCGCAACACATGTGCGCGGTTCGTGTTACGCCTTCAGGACACCCATGAAAAGCGCGTTCCAAATTTTCTACGCCAAATTCAAGCGTGCGTTCCGGATAGCGGGCAAAGAGTGGTTCGTCTATTTGAATGTGCCGGCAACCTGCTTTTGCGAGACTGAGAACCTCCTGATTCAGTGCTTCCGCAATTGCTTTGCCAAAATCTTTTAAGTTACCGTAATATTCATCAACAACGGTATCCGCAACGGTTAAGGGTCCCGGCATAGTAATTTTAACCGGTTTGTCAGTAGCCTGCTGCGCGCATTTCCAATCGTCAACTAAAAACAAATCCCGCGGCTTGACAGGGCCACGGACGGTTGGCAGGAAAGATGAGTAATTTCCTGTGCGCAAAGTTTTTTCGGTAAGATTTACAAAATCGAAACCTTCGAGGTGCCGGCAGTGGTAGTGGATATAATTTTCTCGGGCAATTTCACCATCAGTAGGAATGTCAATTCCTGCATTTACCTGATCGTTGACTGCTTCGTGAGTTCCCTTTTTGATGATCGATTCTGCTTCTTCTCCCATTGCGTTCTTTGCCTCTGCCCAGCCACGGGTTGGAGCGGATGTGTCGAGGTTGCCGAACCAATCAGGCAGTTTGACGTATTCCGGTTTTGGATAGGCGCCAATGGTAGTGGTTAATATTCCCATGTGATTAACTTCAGAATGAGGTGAATATATGAAAGAATTGTTTTAGCCTGATTATTTTCCTGAAAAATTCTTTTATTAAAAGACTTAATTATAGTTTTATTAACTCATTGTTCAATTTTTTTTTGTCTGTTGCAGCTAACATAAAGTTGAATCTTTAAAAAAATCATTCTTTCGGCAGAAGAAAACAGAAGAATATTTTCATTTTATGAGGTAAGAAATCCTTCCCTTTGACAATCTGCTAACTATTTTTTATAGTGTAAGCTGTTATTCAGAATGGAAAATAATCAAATCATGCGTTGTCCGAGAATCAAATATGTCCAATCCTTTTGAAACCGGTCTACCTAGAAATCCCGCAAATTATACACCGCTTTCGCCGATTACTTTTCTGACCAGAACAGCTTTCGTCCATCCTCAACGTACTTCCGTAATTCATGGAAACCGTCGTTGGACCTGGGCGGAAACATACATCCGTTGTTGCAGACTGGCATCTGCTTTGACTAAAAGAGGCATCGGTAAGGGTGATACGGTATCTGTAATGGCTCCGAATATTCCTGCTATTTTTGAGGCGCATTTTGGGGTGTTGATGACCGGCGCGGTTTTGAACACTCTCAATATACGCCTGGAAACTGAAACGCTGGCCAATATATTTGAACATGCTGAAACAAAAGTTTTGCTTACCGACCGCGAATTTTCTCCACAGATTAAGGATGCTTTAGCCAAAGTGAATCAAAAAATTCTGGTGATCGACATTGATGATCCCGAAACTGAATCCGGAGACTTTCTTGGCGAAATAGAGTACGAAGCTTTTTTGGCAGAAGGCAATCCGGAATTTGAAGCAGTTCTGCCCGAAGACGATTGGCAGGCGGTTTCACTGAATTATACTTCCGGAACAACCGGAACTCCAAAAGGCGTGGTTTATCACACCCGCGGAGCATATCTGCTGGCCAGCGGAAACGTTATGGCCTGGGAAATGCCGCACCGTCCAGTCTATCTCTGGACTTTACCCATGTTTCACTGCAACGGCTGGTGTTTTCCCTGGACAATTACGATGCTTGCCGGAACTCATGTCTGCCTGCGGAAAGTAAGTGCAAAAAATATTTATGACTCAATTGCAGAGCATCAGGTGACCCACCTTTGCGGAGCACCGATTGTGATGAACATGATCTGCAATGCACCTGTAGAAGAGCAGCAGGAACTGCCGCATAAGGTTGAAATTATGACCGCCGCCGCGCCGCCGCCGCCAACTGTGATTGCACAAATGGAAGAAGCCGGTTTTAATGTAACACATGTTTACGGATTGACAGAAGTTTATGGTCCGGCAGTGGTTTGTGAATGGCAGCAGTCCTGGGCGGAAAAAGATAAAAATACTCAAGCTCAACTAAAGGGAAGACAGGGTGTGCGCTATCACGTACTCGAAGGTTTGATGGTTGCGGATCCGGAAACTATGAAGCCCGTTCCGGCTGATGCTGAAACAATGGGTGAGGTAATGATGCAGGGCAATATCGTCATGAAGGGCTACCTCAAAAATCCTGAAGAGACAAAAAAAGCATTTGCGGGCGGCTGGTTCCATTCCGGTGACCTTGGTGTTCTGCATCCGGATGGTTATATCGAGTTGAAAGACCGCAGCAAAGACATCATTATTTCCGGCGGAGAAAATATCAGCAGTGTTGAAATTGAAAACGTGCTTTACCAGCATCCGGAAATTCTTGAAGCTGCTGTGGTTGCACGTCCGGATGAAAAATGGGGTGAAACCCCTTGTGCTTTTGTGGTACTGAAACCCGGCGCAGTTGTCAACGAACAGCAAGTGCTTGAGTTTTGCAGGTCAAAACTGGCAGGATATAAAATTCCCAAGAAAATAGTATTCAGTGAATTGCCTAAAACTTCTACAGGAAAAATTCGTAAATCTGTCTTGCGGGAACAGGCCAAAAAATTGTAATCTCGTATATTAAGCTTTTAACATCTTCCTCGTAAAATCATACAATTCAACTAGTTTTGAAAATTAGATTACGCCCTTTCATTTTTGGAAACGGACAGAATGAGCATGAACAATAAACAATTCATTGAAGATTTGAAACTCAAAGGGCAGCGTGTATTGACAAGAGTTGATTTTAATGTGCCCCTGAATGAGAAACTTCAAATTACTGATAACGGCCGAATCACAGGGGCATTGCCGACCATTCGGCATATTATTGAACAAGGGGGAAAAACTATTCTAATGTCACATCTGGGACGTCCGGGAGGAGAGTGGGCAGAGAGCATGAGTCTAAAACCGGCGGCTGAAGAATTGTCCGGATTGCTTGGACAACCGGTAACATTAGCTCCGGATTGCGTAGGCCAGGAAGTCGAAAGACTGGTCAACGATATGAAAAACGGTGATGTGGTTTTGTTGGAAAATTTGCGTTTCCATAAAGCAGAAACTAAAAATAAGACTGATTTTTGCAAAGAGTTGGGGAAACTGGGTGATGTTTTTGTCAATGATGCTTTCGGAACCGCACATCGCTCGCACGCATCTACTGCCGGAGTTGCCGAATTTATTCCGGAATCGGCGGTTGGTTATTTGATTCGTAAGGAACTGCTGTTTTTAGGCGGAGCAGTTTCAGAACCGAAAAGACCTTTTGCCGCTATTTTAGGAGGCGCTAAAGTTTCCGATAAAATTAAGGTAATCAAAAAATTGTTGGACAAAGTTCAAACATTAATCATCGGCGGTGGTATGGCCTGCACTTTTTTGAAAGCTCAAGGTTACAAAATCGGTGCGTCGCTGCTGGAAGAAGACTCGCTGGATTACGCGAATGAACTGATTCACAAGGCACATGAAAAAGGAGTCGAACTGCTGCTGCCGGTTGATGTTGTGATCGCTGACCGTTTTGACAAAAATGCATCAACCCGTGTAGTTTCCGCAGCAGAAGGTACTCCGGAAGCTTGGCTCATTTTGGACATTGGTCCAAAAAGTGCTGAAATATTTTGCGGAGCGGTACGTCGTTCCGGTACTGTCCTCTGGAATGGTCCAATGGGGGTTTTTGAGATGGAAGCTTTTGCAAAGGGCACATTCGCAATCGCGCAAAGTCTTGCGGAAGCAACTGATGAAGGTGCCGTGACAATTATCGGTGGAGGGGATTCGGCCGCAGCAATTCAACAGTCTGGACTCAGTGAACGCATTACTCATGTTTCCACCGGTGGTGGAGCCTCGCTTGAATTTTTGGAAGGCAAAGAACTTCCCGGAGTAAGCGCAATTCAGCAAGCAAAATAATACGACAGCCTGGTAAATAACGGCAGCACTTTCAACACTAATCTATGAACGCAGTACTCCAGAAAGATAACAATTCTACAGAAAATACGGAAGAAAATACGGAAGTAATCGCTGAGCCAAAAAGTAAAAATGTATCTTTCAGTTTTTTTCTTTATCGGCTGATTGCCTACGCTGATGCTCGCCGTTCCATCGCTTCATTTATCATCGTTCTCTTCGTTGTCGCAATCAGCGACATTATTTTTAATAATTTCCTTTTTGTACCATATTCAGAACTGATTGAAACCTTATCGGGAGTGCAACCGGGAGGATTTGCGGAACTTGATGTAGGTTTTGCGCCCGAAGTTTGGCAGGCACTGCTGGGCATGATTCTGGGCACGCTTATTTTGGTGATTTCGATTGCATCCCAAAGTATTCCAAAGCTGATTGATCTCTACATGAAGGATATTCCGAGTTTGCTTTACATCTGGTTTTTAATTATTTCCGGCGGACATGCGCTGATTATCAAAATTTATGGAGAAATTGGACTTGTTCGAGAACCAAGCCGGATTTTTAACACTCATTTTCTGTTGGTGATTTGTTCAATTATAGCCTTTCCTTATGTTTTTTACATCTTGCGCTATACCAAACCAACTAACATCATTAACCGTATTTATCACAATAATATGGACCAGATCACCTCCCTCACTTCAGCGAGGAACCGTGCCCTGGCCCATATTCCAAAGGTCGTCGAGCATCAGCAATACACAATTTTTGAGGCACTTAATCAACTGGATGATATCCTCGAATATGTTTCTTTTAAGGAATTGAAGGCAGACATTATTCACGATATGAGTGTGACCTTACAGAATTACATTCGGCTCAAACGTGACATTGCTCCAGGTTTCTTCAAAGTTTCTCCAAAAGTACGCACCGACATCTCTTTCAAAACCATGGTGGGGCAATTTGGAGAAATGGAACGTAATCAAAGTTTCTATGAACAGAAATGCTTCCGCCTGCTGGGCAACGTTTATATTCGCCTGCTTGAACATGGTGAATTTGATTTGTCTTCGATGGTAGCAGGTGAAATGGAAACATTGGGTTTGACTGCAATTGAAGAGGATAACACTGAATTAGTTGACATTATTATCATTCGCTTCAACACGTTGCTGCGTTTTGCCATTAAGCACGGTGTCCGTAATAATGAACCGCGTAATCTTTATAACCTCGGTTTTTATTATGGAAATTTTATCAGGCATTTGGTTGAGCACAAAAAGGTCGATCACGTTAAACGCTGTTTCATGTATCTGCGGATTTACGGAGTAGAAATTTTCAAACATGGAAGCAACAGCGCCGCGATGTACTTTATTGTGGATGTGATTGCGACTGAAATGAAAAAAGTTCTGGAACAGATTTATCGTGATGGCTGGGACATTGAACTTCAGAATGGGATGCTCAGTGAAATTCTTCAGGTTGACAGTCCTCCTGATTTCAACAAAGAGGACCTTTCACGCGGTGTGTTGATCAACAACGGTGTGCGTGTCCTCCAGTTTGGACTGGCCTTGTTCTATCAGCGTGAAGGAATGACTGATTTTGTTGACCGCATTGCCAAAGACGTACTCGATGATCTGAATGTGCTGGGAGAAGCAACATTTTCTCAAGTCATTGAAATGACTTCAAACCGGCTGCTTTTTTCCGGACCTACTTTTTGGGAGGATACAGATAGAGGAAATCTCAATATCTACTACACTTCAGATCAGGATCAAATCGATGGTTTCAAGCAGCGTCTATACGGTTTGGCTGAAACACAGTTAAAGAAAACGATGACTGAAAAATTTCAGCTGACACACACAGAAATGGATTTGCTCTGGGAAATGTCACGGATGACCAAAGAAAAGGAAGTTGAACAAATGAGCACCAAAGCAGAGAGCTTCGAATTAATTCTGAGAGATTTACAGAAAATTGACGAGGTACGTCTGGAAGCGTTGGTTTCGTTGCGTGAAAAGCTGAGTTTCAACTCAGAAAACCCCAAACTAATTATCTCAACCAGTCGCCAGGTTGCCGTGGGCACAAAGCTTCAAATTGCCGGAAATATACACGGAAACAATGAGCAGTTTGAATTGCAGGCAATTGTACAGTTGAACACACCAAACTTTATTTTCGTGAAAATGGCTGATCCTGCTGAGAACAAAACTATTGAAAAATTTTCTTCCGTAACCGTCAACTTCCGTCCCTTGCGGCAAAAGATGGTTTATCAATTTGAGGCAGTACCTCAGGGGACCGGAACTAACGGTCTGCTGCGTATCGCTCATGTAGACTCAGTTAAAATAGTGGAAGAGCTTTAATCAAAAAGTGTAGCTTGTGCTCCAGGAGGTTTTGGCTTTTTTTCTGCAGTTTCCGGAACCTCCAGTTTTTTAAGACAATCCGGATTATCGAAAGCGGGTGAGTTGACCTTCCGCGAGACTCTCCACGCTTCCATTTTAGCTGACGGGAAAGGCAAAAGAAGTTTTTCCGGAGAAGTTCCTGTTCCGGAAAGATCAAGCCACAACGCTCCGCTTGACGGAGTTAAAATGACAGGCATACGATGATGAATTTCCTGCATGAATGAATTTGCAACAACCGTCAAAATTGCGCAGGTTCGTCGATTCTCTCCTTCGGGTGTAAGCCACTCCTCCCACAAACCCGCAAAAGCCATGGGGCTTTCGTTTTTCAGGCGAATAAAATAAGGCTGTTTTTGTCTTCCTTCTTTGGCCCATTCATAAAATCCGGAAGCAGGAATCAAACAGCGCCTCTTCATGAAGGCATGACGAAATGAAGGTTTTTCCGCAGCCGTTTCCGACCGTGCATTGATCATTGGATTCGGCTCTTTTGCCCAAAAAGGAATTAATCCCCACTCCCTCATTTCAAGCGTACGAAAACCATTTTGCTGGATTATGACCGGAATTCTCTGAGATGGACAAATGTTGTAGCGAGGTTCCAGAATCATTTCTGATTGCAGAACATCGAATGCGCTCATGACTTTGTCCTCACTGTCTATTTGCGCAAATCGACCGCACATGCTTAATCTCCATCAAGTCCGCTGCGGTATTTTTCCAGAAAATCTTTTTTGAATTCCGGAAAGTGCTGATCTTTGACCGCAGCACGGGCTCCTTTGATAAGGGTGAGGTAAAAGAAAAGATTGTGGTAGGTGTTAAGACGAACTCCTAATATTTCATTTGATTTGAACAGGTGACGCAAATATGCACGGGAATAGTTCTGACAAGTGGAGCATGCGCAGTCCGGATCCAGCGGTTCAGGATCTTCCTTATATTGGTTTTGCTTGATGCTGATTTTTCCTCGTGAAGTAAAAAGGGAGCCGTTACGGGCATTGCGGGTGGGCAATACGCAGTCAAACATATCAATTCCGGCTTCAATTCCTTCCAGCAAATCTTCCGGATCTCCAACTCCCATCAAATACCTCGGTTTTTCTGCGGGCATTTTTGGTGTGATGTGGTGGGCAACGCGATACATTTCCTCTTTTGATTCTCCGACACTTAAGCCGCCGATTGCATAACCATCAAAATCAATTTCAACAATTTGCTCTAAGCTTTGTTCACGCAAATCAAGTTCACCTCCGCCCTGAAAGATACCAAACAAAGCCTGTTCTCCGGAAATTCCGTTAGTCTTCACCTGTGCTTCCTTGCAGCGCTTGGCCCAGCGTGCAGTCAGTGCAATTGAATGTTCAACTTCAATACGGGATGCAGGCAGTTCCAAGCATTCATCAAAGCACATCAT
>DTUH01000229.1 GCA_012964265.1 Candidatus Lambdaproteobacteria bacterium | reverse complement strand
GTGAAGGTGGTAAAGTTGTTGTTGATGCCAAAGCTGGGTTTTCTTGTGCGGCTGAATCTCCTCATGAATTGGTTCAGAATATTTTAAAAATGAAGACCCTGAGAGAAAAAGACCTTTCCGAAATGGGAGAGAATGCCAGAAAATATTATGATGATAATTTTGAAAGATCATATTTGTTTGATAAAGCGGAGAATATATTCAGAACGATGTGTGAATCATTCTGATAAGTTTTCCAATGACTAGTTTTGTTACTGGAGCTACCGGCTTTATTGGACAAAGGTTGTTGGTTGGTTTAGAGGCTAATGGTGAGGGGGTAAGAATCCTTTCCCGTAATCCTCACCCCGATTATGAGACGGTAGTTTGTGACTTGCAGTCTGAGGCGATTCCGGAGGATGGGCTGGATGGAGTTGATACGGTTTTTCATCTTGCTGGTTTTACCCATGATCTGCGTGATGCCTCAAAACTCGAGCACCTCTATCGTGCATTGAATGTGGATGCCACAGTGCGATTGACTGAGTTGGCTGTTCGTTCCGGGGTGAAGCAGTTTGTGTTTGTTAGTAGTGTGAAGGCGGGTGGTTATGATGAGGAACAAGGTTCGCCTGATGGAGTGTATGGTCAGACCAAGCGGGAGGCGGAATTAAAGTTATTAAATATAGGTCGACAATCGGAAATGCTTGTTTCGATTGTGCGGCCTTCTTTGGTTTATGGGGCTGGAGTAAAGGGAAATCTCGCCTTGATGCGTAGAGGGATTGAGCAAGGATGGTTTCCGCCAATACCTGAGACTGAGAACCGCCGTTCAATGATCCATGTGGATGATCTGGTTCGAGCGTTATTGTTGACAGCTGAGGATAAAAGGGCTAATGGAGAGATATTTATAGTAACCGATGGGGTGCCGCACTCATCACGTGAAATCTATGAGGCTATATGTCAGTCGGTTGGAAAAACAGTTCCTCAATGGAGCGTGCCGAAGATTGTTTTTGAAGGACTCTCTTTGCTGAGTCCACGGATTCGTTATAAGGTAGATAAATTGTTGGGGGATGAATTTTATTCTTCTGCGAAGTTGGAAGGGTTGGGATTCCGGGCTGAGAAGAGTTTACTAAACTTTGACCGCTAAACTTACTTTTTTTAAGCCACTAAAGGCACGAAAAGACACGAAATATCAATGATCAATTAGCATGGATCAATTATCAATTAATAAAGCGTGGTTTTGATTTTGTCACGCAAAGTCGCGAAGGCGCAAAGAAAAAATGAAAAGGATTGTTGATTTGGTTGTTGGTTTGTCTGCTTTGGTTATGCTTGTCGTTCCGATCGTGATGGTGGCAATTTTGGTTAAGCTTACTTCAAAAGGTTCTATGCTTTACTGGTCGAATCGAGTTGGTCATAAGAATAAGCTTTTTAGGATGCCTAAGTTTCGTACTATGCAGATGGATACGCCAGAAATGGCTACTCACTTAATGAACACGCCTGATACTTACCTCTCTCCTATAGGCCGGTTTCTCCGTCGTTCCAGTCTTGATGAATTGCCACAGTTGTGGAGTATCCTAAAAGGGGATATGAGTTTTGTGGGGCCGCGTCCAGCGTTGTTTAATCAGGATGATTTGATTTTCTTGCGAACTGAGCGGGGAGTGGATCAATTGATGCCAGGATTGACTGGGTGGGCTCAGGTGAATGGTAGGGATACGTTGCCTATTCCGGAAAAAGTGGCGTTGGATGTTGAATATCTGAACCAGCAATCTTTTTGGCTGGATATGAGGATATTGTGGATGACGTTCTTAAAAGTGCTTGGTCAAGATGGCATCACTCACTAAAAATGGTTTCTTCCACGAAAGGCACTAA
>DTUH01000228.1 GCA_012964265.1 Candidatus Lambdaproteobacteria bacterium | reverse complement strand
AGTTTTTGCAACGCGGGAAGAAGCAAGGCCTTACCAAAAAGTCCTGCACCAATCACACCGAGGTTGACACTTCCCTGCCGAGAAGAAGCAGACCCAGAAACAGCAGGTAATGGAAAACAGCGCTGAATGGGAGTATCCTTGATATACTCCAGCAACACTCCAATCGGCTTGTCCAATTTACCGGCAATCAGCTGAGTGTACGCTTGTTCGGCATCGGCAATGGAAAAACGATGCGTAATCAGCGGTTGTACGTCAACTTTTTTGCTTTGTCCCAGGCGTACAAACTCTTCTAAATTACGTTTTTGCGTCCAGCGTACCTCGCTGATTGGCAGATCGATGCCTTCCAATTCATAGAGCGGGTCGAGGGAGCCGGGTCCTGCGGCCTTTGAGACGACCAACTCGACCTCCTTCTGCCAAAGTTCGTTCCTATCTGGATGGATATCAACCACGCCCACTACAACAATCTTACCCTTGGAACGGCATAACTGAACCGCCTGATCCACCGGATCTCGTTTTTTTGTTGCAGCCGTAATTATAACCGCATCCACCCCCTGTGCCTGAGTGCGGCTCTCGGTCAAACGTTGAAGTTCGCTAGCTTGAGATGTTGAATCTTTGACTCCAAATTGTTTTGCCAGTTCAGCTTTATCTTCTGCAGGATCAAATGCTATGACTTCACAGCCATAAGCCTGCAACATTTGAACAGTTAACAAACCGAGTAACCCAAGCCCCATTACGACCACTCGAGACCCAAAACTAAGATCAGCACAACGAATCCCGTGCAATGCGATAATGCCAAGCATTCCAAAAGCCGCCTCTTCATCAGACACGCCTTCCGGAATTCGGCAAGCCAAATTGACAGGCATCGACACAAATTCTGCATGACTGGCAAAACCTTGTCCAATGCAGGCAACATGGTCTCCCGGAGAAAATTCAGTTGCAGCGATACCACACTCTTCAATCACTCCACTACAGCTATATCCCAGTGGAGTCGGTGTATCGAGCCTTCCCAATACTTCCCTATATGTTTTGAGCAGCCCCTCTTTCTTAGACTTGTCCCAGACTCTTCGCACCAAATCCGGACGTGCTACAGCTTTTCCGGCCAATGATTTACGCCCCAAATCGATTACTGAACGTTCGGTACCGATGCTGACCAAGGATGTGCGTGTACGGACCAAAATACGCTTGCTGCCACAAAGAGGGACTGGTACGTCATGCAGTCTGACTTCGCCGGTTTTGTAACTTTGAACGATTTGCTTCATGTTTGATCTTGCTTTTGCGATAGAACATAGTTTTTCACAGCCGAAGACATGCCTGGCGGAAACTCAGCATCTCGGTTGATAGCTTCCCAGTTATCCCGAAACCACTGAATAGTTTTTTTCAAGCCCTCTTCAAATGTGGTTTGAGGATCATAACCCAACAGATCCTTTGCTCTGTCAATACTAGCTAGTAAACGTGATTTTGTGTCCCACTTGCGACGGTCTGTGTACAACAAATCGGCTTTATTGCCAGTTAGTTGGTTGATGGTTTCAGCAAGTTGTACAATTTCAATTTCCCGTGCGGAAGCAATATTCATTTCCTCACCAATCGCTTTTTCCGACCAACCCGCCCGCATCAGTGCGTCCACAATGTCCATCACATAAGTAAAATCTCGGGTCATTTTCCCCTCACCAGTAATAGGAAGAGGCTGTCCTTTCATGGCCCAATAAATAAAATTAGGAATGACGTTTCGGTATTGTCCCGGAACTTCACCGGGGCCGTAAGAATTAAAGAATCTTGTTTTAACAATAGGCAAACCGTAATGATGCCAATAAAAATTGCAATAAAGCTCACTGCCCATCTTTGAA
>DTUH01000227.1 GCA_012964265.1 Candidatus Lambdaproteobacteria bacterium | reverse complement strand
GGACATTTCCTGATTTGCGGGATGGTCGTTACAATGATTTTTTTTTGCAGGTTCGAGCCGAATTAAAAGCAGAAATAAAATCTGCCAAATAGTACTTAAAACGTGAGTTCGAATTGTCAAAGAAACTCGGAAGAAACGGCTGATATACTCTGTTTACCTACCCTTCTGTTTTGTTTAACTTGATGATTGTCAGCACCATTAAAGCAAAACACTTTCTACAAACGAAAACTGAAAAAATATTTTGTCAATGGTAAGAAGTCCAGGAATTGTAGTTGTTGCCGGACCGACGGCAAGCGGGAAGAGCGGCCTGGCACTTAAATTGGCACAGGAGATTGACGGTGAATTGATTTGCTCCGACTCGATGCACGTCTATCGTCAGTTGGATATCGGCACATCTAAACCAACTTTAACTGAACAAAAACTAGTCCCGCATCATCAATTAGACTTGATTGATCCAGACGAAAATTATTCGGCGGGAAAATATGAACGGGAAACATCCCGAATTATTGAACAAATTCAGGAACGAGGACACGTCCCGATTTTGGTTGGCGGGACAGGATTGTATTACCGTGCATTGCTGTACGGAATCAGTCATATACCGGATATTCCAGAAAATATTCGCAAAGAAGTTATCTGCCTTCAAGAAGAACATGGCACTTCATTTTGCTGGGAGCAACTGCAAAAACTTGATCCGCAAGCCTCCAAACGTCTGCATCCAAATGACACCGCCAGAATAATGCGCAGTCTTGAAGTGGTACTTGCCACCGGAACCAGTTTAAGCACATTTCAGCAGCATCAACCGTTTTCCACAGCACGTTATCCATTTCTTGCGGTTGCGTTTGAATGGGAGCGGAGTGTACACTATGAACGCATCAATCAGCGTACCCTCAAGATGCTGGAGTCAGGCTGGATTGCTGAAGTCAAAATGCTTTTGACCAGATATTCTCCAAAACTGAAACCTCTGCAAGCAATTGGTTATCGGGAGATTGTTTTGCATCTGCAGGGCAAGCTTGAATGGAATCTTCTTGTTCAGGAAATTCAGCAGCGTACCCGTCAATACGCAAAAAGGCAATTGACCTGGTTCAGGAGAGAAGCAAAAATAGAATGGCATCAACCCGATGATGAGGCAGCAATATTGTCCAAAATCAAAGTTTACCTTGAAAAGCAGGTGCTTTATGAGAGAAAATAAGTTGGTTAATTACGCCTTCGATTACACAATAATACTATAGGAGACTTCGTGAGACAATATTCGGTTGATCACCAAAATTACCACATATTCAAAACTGAGACTGGTGAAAAAAACCAATACGTTCATTTTCAGTGGGGCAAATTTGATTTCCGCATGACCTTTACTGCCAGCACCAAAGATGCTGTCCGGAAAAAACCTAAAATGGCTTTTTCTGCAGCAAACGGCAAGGAATATTTGGCAGAACTTTTTGAGGTTCTTTACCAAAACAAATGGTTTGAATTTGTCAAACCGACTGCCCATGGAATGCAGTTGGAGGAAACTTTATGGTCCCGTGACGGTCTGGATTATTATGTGGAATTTCCTAAAGACATCCGAAGTGTTGCCCAAGTGATATGCGCAGAAGAACTTGGAATGTCACGGCTGGATGCCGTCTCCGCATAATATAAACAGTCAGGCAAATTATAATTGGATCAATTCCAGTTAACATCGCAACAGTAATTATTTAAATCAGCTAAGATCACAACCAATGATAAATGAAAATTCCGAAAGCGCGGAAACCGTGAAGAAAGTCTACATCAAGACTTATGGTTGTCAGATGAACGAGTATGACACCGATAAAATGCTGGAAGTGCTGCGGCACGAAAATTACTCCCAGACAGATTGTCAGGACGATGCGGATTTAATTATTCTCAACACTTGCTCTATCCGCGAAAAAGCTGAAAACAAGGTCTATAGTGAATTGGGACGTCTAAGGCATCTCAAATCGGCGAATCCGGATTTGAAAATAGGCGTCGGTGGTTGTGTGGCACAGCAGGAAGGAAAGTCAATTTTAAACAGGGCAAAAAACGTTGACTTTGTTTTTGGAACAGACAATTTGTTTGAGCTTCCGGAGATGCTGAAAATGGTCGGCAAGGGTCAAAAATTCTCCCGGACGGAACGTCATTCCCGGCAAAAAGTACGTAATTTTATTCCGGACTATACATTTAGACAAGCTCAAAATTTCGGTGTCAAAGCACATTTGGCAATTACAAAAGGGTGTAATAACCATTGCTCTTTTTGTGTTGTCCCATTTACACGAGGAGTGGAAGTCAGCCGTGAGCCGGAACATATTATCGTAGAGGCCAAGCGTCTCGTTTCGACTGGAACAAAGGAAATATGTTTGCTGGGGCAAAATGTAAATTCATATAAAGCCAACGGCACGGATTTTGTGGAGCTTTTGCGACGTCTGGACAAGCTGGAGAATTTGAAACGTTTGCGTTTCATTTCACCTCATCCTAAAGATTTTCATGCAGAATTAGCGGACGCATTCGTAACTTTACCCTCACTTTGCGAACAAATGCACCTTCCACTGCAATCCGGATCGGACAGAATTCTGCGTAGAATGAGGCGCTGGTATTCGATGGAAACTTTTTATGAAAAAGTTGATCTTTTGCGGGATCGACTTCCGGACGCCACGCTGTCGACAGACCTGATTGTGGGCTTTCCAGGAGAAACTGAGGAAGAGTTCGAAATGACAATGGAAGCAGTCAAAAACGTGCGTTTCGATTTGATTTATTCGTTTAAATATTCACCGCGTCCCGGAACTCGTGCTGCTGAATATCCTGAACAATTATCAGAAAAAGTCAAAGCGGAGCGGTTGAAGGTATTGCTCGAAACTCAAGAAAAAATCATTCGGGAAAAAAATGAGGCTTTGGTCGGTACCATCCAAGAAGTTTTGATTGAGGGAAATCATCAACGCAAAGAAAACTCTGTAACCGGACGCACACGTGGCAACCATTCTGTGTCTATTAAAAACTGCGGGGAAAAAGCCGGTGAACTTTTAGCTGTCCGTATCACTGGTGCAAATCCAAGTTCTCTGGCAGCAGAGCCTTTTGCAGCAAGCCCGTTTTCAGGCTAATCTCCTCAAATGCCAACCACAAAAATTTTTCAAGATATAACTCAGGAGAGCGAACTCAATTCTTTTCATTTTGAGGACGAATCTGGGGATTTGGAGCATCTCGTGGTGACAATTTACGCCCGCACAAAGCATGATCACTGTAATTTATAACACGGCGTAATGGTGGATTTTCAGAAATTTGTATGCAACTGTCACCATAATTTTTCCAAACCGTTTCCGCGCAACTAACCAGAACTGAGAAAGTTGCTGCCAAAAAAATTGCCTGAATGAAAAATCTGCGTCCAGATATTATTTTATTTATGCAGGAACAATTAAATAGTTTTAGCATGGCTTGCCGTTGAGAAGTGTGAGGAATCTTGATGTTTTCCTTTGCTTAAGGCAGACTTTTGCCTGAGATTTAATTCTAATCAAAATTGTAATCCGCTTTGAACAGACTTGGGGTTTTTCTATAAGAGCAATACGGATGCCACGTTTTTTAATCTGCTATCAGTGAATGGTTGTGAACCTTGTTGGCGTAGGAGTTTCTAAAGAAACTGATCCGGATCTCGCTATTGCTGAAGTCATAAACTCTGCGGTCATACAGGCAAATCTTCCGGAAGTAAATTGGATACTAATCTTTTTTACTCAGGAGCATTTTGTTCATGCAGGACGTTTACATGAATTGATTCTGGAACAAACACACTGCAAGTGTATCAGCGGCTGCAGTGGAATGGGAGTGCTTTCACAAGAAGGAGAAATCACAAGCGATCCCGGATTGGTTTTAATGGCAGGATATACTCCGGAATTACGCCTGCTTGCTTTAGCCAAATATCAGGAATTGGAATATAGCTCCGGAGTTACTCAACAAATCCGTGAAGCTCTTGAGAGCTTTGGCGGTGAGAATCCACTCTTTTTCTTCTTTCCTGATGTTTTTCAGCATCAGCCACACAATTTTATCAATATGTTTAATTTCCTCAAGAACCGTCCTTCGGTTTTTGGGGCAGGATCATGTAATGACGGAAGTCAGGAGACTTCGATTCAGTTTGGCTCTGACATAGTCACTCTTAACGGCGCGGGAGGATTGGCCTTTGCGGGAATGACTGAGTTTCATGCAGGCGTGACGCAGTCCTGCGCTGCTCTGGGTGAACCCATGTTTGTTACTGAAGTTAAAGATGACCTCATTCTCTCTCTTGATGGAATTCCTGCATTGGAAGTATTTACCGAAGTTGCAAAAGAGTTTAAATTTAATGATATGGAGGAAGCAACTCAGCAATTATTGCTTAGTTTTCCGCTGGATCCGGAAAAACCTGTTTTTACGGGAGAAGGCGCAATGGCCCGTCATATTACTGGGATTAACGTGGCATCTCAAGGGATCACTACTTCAGAAATAGTACACAAGGGCGGAGTGGTTTCTTTTGCCTACCGCAGTCCTAAAACTGCTGAAGATGACTTGCGGGAAATGCTACAGCGTTTGAAAAAACAAAATGAAAACGTTCCGACCTTTGGCATTTATTTCAATTGCGCCTCGCGTGGTGAAGCACTTTATGGACGACAAAATGTAGACACGCAATTGATACGGGAAACACTGGGGGAATTTCCCTTAATTGGTTTTTTTGGCGGTTACGAAATAGCACAGATGCCTCAAGGTATACAGTTATACACTTATACTGGCGTTCTTGTTTTGGTTTATCTCTAAAAAAAATTCGTTAAATCATCCAATAATCTTGAAGGCTCTACCATAAATAATAAAATAGACACTTGCTGCCAAGAATGGACTCACGCAGAATCGTCAGTAGTTTACAAAAGACAAGGCACATTTCTTCACAGGCTAATTTGCAAAATTTTAAACAATTTTCAGTAGAATTTCTACTTAAAACGCGAATTTTCTTTTTACATTGTTTTATTGGAATTACGCTTTTGCTGTTGTTCCCCGGGTGCGGTTATGTGCTTGAAGGCAGTAATCCGGTCTTACCAAATGAAGCTCGAACTCTTGCAATTTTACCCATCCAAAATCAGACGTTCAAAGCAGGTTTGGAAACCGATTTATCCCAGCAGCTTAACCGCTTGTTACGATCTAACAGTTCTGTGAAAATGGCATCTTCAGGAACTGCCGACCTCCGGTTGAGCATTAGCCTACTCAACTTGAAAACAAATTCTTCCGGTTTGAGTAACGAGCAGATTTCCACCGGTACTAAAGCAATAATTCAGGGAAAAGCCGTTTTAGAAGATAGTCGTACAGGCAAAAAGGTTTGGGAAGAAACAATGCTCGAAGTTAAGCTGAATGAGGCCGGAGAGAATGAAACAGACACTGTTTCCAATTTTTCACTTTCAGGAAACATACGTGAATTAATCAGGCGTTTCGCAACAAAAATATATGACCGACTTTTTACTACTTTCTAGGAATGACAGAGACATTTATTGAAGAAAAATCTTTACTTAACTGAAAAAATCCATTATAATTCAAGGTTTCTATCACAATTATTTTTTTATAGCGTCTTTCCAGGAGAATTTTGGAATGCAAGAAGCACAACTAGAAAAGATCAAAGTCCGTTTGGAAGAAATGCAAGCGGAAATACTTGGTGAATCCGAAGAAACTGTACACGGTATGCAGGAAGAGAGCACGCTCTATCCTGACCCTAATGACAGGGCTTCGCTGGAGACTGAGCATATAAACAATTTACTTATTAGAGATCGTGAACGAAAACTGCTTGGAAAGGTTGAGGAAGCCTTAGAGCGCGTAGAAAACAAAACATTTGGATACTGCGAAGAATGCGGCAATGAAATTGGTAAAGAACGCCTGCTCATCCGGCCGGTAACGACTTTTTGTGTTGCCTGTAAAGAATCTTTGGAAGCCGAAGAAACAAACAGTTAATTCTTACAAAATCTCCTCAATTTAGCACCCTCTAAATCTGCAGAAAATAAGTTAAAAAACAAAAAAGGCGAGCCAGCTCAGAGAGCCGACTCGCCTTTTTTTATTCAGCTGGATTCTGAACGGAAATTACATCATTCCGCCCATGCCTCCTCCCATGCCTCCCATGTCCGGCGCACCTGGCATACCACCAGCCGCTTTTTCTTCAGGAGCATCATGAACTCCTGCTTCTGTAGTCAACAGCAATCCGGCGACGGATGCAGCATTCTCCAGTGCAGTACGTACGACTTTAGTCGGATCAATAATACCAGCTGAAATCATGTCGGTGTAAGTTTCGGTAGCTGCATCAAAACCTTCGTTTGTGCTGCTTGCTTTTACTTTGTCAACAATCAAGGCGCCTTCGAGCCCCGCGTTAGCCACTATTTGGCGCAACGGAGTTTCAAGTGCCTTAAGTACGATTTCAGCACCAACTTTTTGATCGTGTTGTTCAATGCTTTTTACTGTTTTTGCGACAGCATCAATTGCACGAACCAAAGCGACTCCGCCTCCAGGAACAATTCCTTCTTCAACAGCTGCGCGTGTCGCGTGCAATGCATCTTCAACTCGAGCCTTTTTCTCTTTCATCTCGATTTCAGTTGCAGCACCAACGTTAATTACAGCTACACCTCCAGCCAATTTGGCTAAACGTTCCTGCAATTTTTCTCGATCATAGTCAGAAGATGTGTCTTCGATCTGAGCGCGAATTTGACTGATGCGGGATTTGATACCATCTTTATCACCTGAACCGTCAATTACCGTAGTATTGTCTTTGTCTATGACTACAGACTTGGCTTGCCCAAGTTTGGCCAGAGTCAGGTCTTCCAGCTTCATTCCCATATCTTCGGAAACAACTGCACCTCCAGTGAGGATTGCAAGATCTTCCAACATGGCTTTGCGGCGATCACCGAAACCCGGAGCTTTAACAGCTGCACACTTCAGCGTACCTCGCAATTTGTTGACAACGAGGGTTGCCAAAGCTTCGCCTTCAATGTCTTCAGCAACGATCAAGAATGGATTTCCAGTCTTGGCGATTTGCTCAATTGCAGGAAGAATATCCTTCATGTTACTGACTTTCTTTTCCACAAGGATGATGTATGGATCTTCGAGTACGACTTCCATACGTTCTGAATCAGTGACAAAGTACGGTGAAAGATAACCGCGGTCAAACTGCATTCCTTCTACAACTTCCAAACTTGTATCAGCCGTCTTTGCTTCTTCGATGGTTATCACACCGTCCTTACCTACTTTTTCCATGGATTCAGCAATAATATCACCAATTGTGGGATCATTGTTTGCTGAAACAGCGCCCACCTGAGCGATTTCTATGGATTCGGAAACTGACTTGGAAATACTGTGCAAATGCTCTGTAGCAGCAGCGACAGCTTTGTCAATTCCACGCTTGAGGTCCATTGGGTTTGCGCCTGCGGCCAGGTTGCGGTGACCTTCGGTCACAATTGCCTGTGCTAAAACAGTTGCAGTGGTGGTTCCATCACCTGCAACGTCAGAAGTTTTGGATGCAACTTCTTTAACCATCTGCGCACCCATATTTTCCAACTTGTCTTCCAGTTCAATTTCTTTCGCAACTGTTACACCATCTTTGGTGACCAGCGGTGCACCAAATGATTTTTCAATTAATACATTGCGGCCTTTCGGTCCCAATGTCACCTTGACTGCATTGGACAAGGCATTTACGCCTTTTAGCAGTTTTTCGCGGTTTTCTGCCGCAAAAGTAACTTGTTTTGCCATACTATACTCTAAGTTAATTTGTTAATGGTTGATTAAGTATTTTTTTAATTAAGCCAACACGCCGAGGATATCGTCCTCACGCATGATGATATAATCTTCGTCATCGACTTTTACCTCGGTGCCGCCATACTTGCTGAACAAAATTTTATCACCTTTTTTTACTCCCATCTCTTGTATGGAACCATTGTCAAGGCGTTTGCCCGGGCCAACTGCGACCACTTCCCCTTCTTGGGGCTTTTCTTTGGCTGTATCCGGGATAATAATACCGGTAGCTGTCTTTTCTTCGGCTTCGACGCGCTTCACAAGCACGCGGTCCTGTAAGGGACGAATCATAGTTCTCCTTTATTAGGATTAATATTAATTAAATAAATTGAGCTTCAACAACAAAAAGCGTATGCTGAGCCGTTTAAGTGAATTAGAAATAATAAAAAATCATCCAAATTCATTCCAGACTATAAGACTATCGTAATCTGCAGCACAACGCAAGTAAAAAATAGCACTCACTTGTGAGTAGTGCTAATTATTAATTATTGAAGTATTGAAAAGCAGAGCAGTTCTGTCTTGAGAGTGATACACTCTTCATTGAATGTTAAAAAATTTAGCTGAATTATTTCTAACTTAGGAATTATTTTTAAATGGACATCAATACAGACCAACAACAGGTCCGGCTGGGCAAACTGGAAAAAATACGTGCGTTAGGCACAGAACCTTACCCTTATTCATTTCAGCGAAGCCACACTGTTCCTGAGGTATTTGGACAAGCAGAACATCTACTGAAGCATCAGGAAACTATTACTATTGCAGGCCGTCTGATGGCGGTTCGAGGAAAGGGTAAAGCCAGTTTTGGCAACATTCAGGCTCAGCACATGCGTCTGCAAATATATGTGCGGCTTGACGCAGTTGGAGAAAATACATTCGAAATGTTTAAATTGTGTGACATTGGAGATCATCTGGG
>DTUH01000226.1 GCA_012964265.1 Candidatus Lambdaproteobacteria bacterium | reverse complement strand
TCGTCAAGGATCTGAAATCAAAAGGTATTACTTCAGTTACGTTCGGTGTTGATATTGGAACGCAGGACTTTGCCGGGATTGTAGAAAGGGTCAAAGCTGAAAGACCGGACTACATCATTGTTTTGCTGACCGGAGAAGCAGGATTCAACTATGCTCAACAGGCAGCCCAACAGCGGTACGGTATATTTGAATGGAGAGCGCATAGACCAACTTGCTCCGTTCGAGGTAGTCAATGTAGGATTGGGACGCACTTTTCAGGTAACCCGTTCATTCAGGCGCATGACTGTGCTGGAAAAACTTTTTATGCCTGCCCTTGCCAAAGATGTTGCAGCACACAAAGCAAAAGTCATGAAAAAAGCACTCGATGTTCTTGAATTTCTAACCATGTGGCATTTGCGCAACGAATATGCCCAGGCTCTGTCAGGTGGACAGCAGAAACTGCTTGAACTTGGGCGACTGCTGATGCTTGATCCGGATGTTATAATTTTGGATGAACCGTTTGCCGGAGTACACCCAAAACTGATGGAAATCATTTATGGCTACATCCGCCGGGTGAATGAAGAAGGCAAAGCAATTATTCTCATCAGTCACCAGATGGATTCAATTTTCACACTCTGCAAAAGGCTTTTGGTCCTCAACTATGGCGATTTGATTGCTGATGGAACTCCGGATGAAGTCAAGCATGATCCGGTAGTGATTGATGCCTATTTGGGAACAGATGAAGACGATGAAGAAAATTCTGAATCCTAATAAAAATGTGTCATAATTCGTAAATTGTATAAAAATCTATGTCGGAAATCGCTGATACAGAAACCGTTCTTGAAATCGAGAACCTCTATGCAGGTTATTACAAAGATTTGAACATCATTCAGGATATTTGTATCAAGGTCCGTAGAAATCAAATCACAGCTATTCTTGGCGCGAATGGAGTCGGCAAATCAACTGCACTCAAAGCCATTTTCGGATTTTTGCGTCCCAATGCCGGAGAGGTTTTACTGGAGGGAAAAAGTGTGCTAAGTGTTCCCGCATACCAGCGGATTCTGAAAGGACTGGCCTACATTCCCCAACAGCCCGGAATATTTAAAGACATGTCTGTCGAAGAAAATTTGGAGTTGGGGACATGGACCTTCAGGAAAGATAAAAAGAAAGTCCGGCAAAAAATTGAATAAAATTATGAACGATTTCCTGTTCTGAAAGAAAAACGCAAGCAAATCACCGGCGAGCTTTCGGGAGGTCAACAGCGAATGGTTGAGATCAGCCGCACCCTGATGGTTGAACCAAAAGTTATGTTGATAGATGAACCGACTGCCGGGCTTTCCAAAATGCTGGCAGAGGAAGTTTACGAGATGCTGACGATGCTGACAACTCAAGAAAATTTGAGCATTTTGATCGTCGATCAGGAAATCCGACAAGCCCTCAAGATTGCCGACTATGTTTATGTCCTTGAACTTGGACGCAACAAGTTTGAAGGTCCATCTTCAGAATTCACTGACCTTAAACAAGCGTTCTGGGTTGGTGCTTAATTCTGAATAATCCTTACCAAAGGTCCGTACACGCGTTCGGGATGACATGATAAAACTCGTGATTGTCGAATAAAGGCAATACAAAGAAAAAATGGTTTTTCAAAAAAAATAAAAAAGAATGGTTTTTTTTGAAAATTAATGTAGAATCTTTGGGAATTGGAGGAACGTCCTCCATTGCCTTTCCCATTAGCTACGCTTAATGAGAAAGGTTTATACTGCCATTAGGACTGAGAATCCTAACATCAGCAGTGTGCGAAGTTTGGATTCGCATTCTTTTTGGCAATTTAATAACACTCAATTTGGAGTTCATGTATGGATCCTAAAATTG
>DTUH01000225.1 GCA_012964265.1 Candidatus Lambdaproteobacteria bacterium | reverse complement strand
AAAAGGAAAAAATAAAGTTAAAATAAATGCTACAGGTTGTTCTACTTCCTGTAGAAAACTTCATAATTTAGTCCTCTCTCTTGACAAGGCATTAAGCAATTTGCCGATTCCAAATCCAAAATGTGAGGCAACTTTATATTCTACAAATACCTGGTGCACTTCCATTTATCTTGTTGCCAAAGAGAATGAGGATGATTCTGCCAAATTGCCGCCGGCAGTCATGGATATTGCGGAACTTCCTGAGTTGACACATGGTGTTGAAAATATTGAAAGTGACTCCTCAGAAGAATCCGAAAACCTGGAATCCGGACAGAGTGATGAAAACACAATGGCCTGGGTTTTTTCGTCACTGACATTGTCCTTCGGCCTTGGGGTGATCTTTTTTTCGCCACTTGCAGGGGTATTACTTGTTGCGTGAAGCATTCCGTTTTTTCCGCCGATGATGTTGCGTTTACGTCGATTTGTGCCTTTTTTAAAACACAGGTGGGAACGTTTGGGTTTGCTAGGAATTGGATTCCTGCTCGCACTGCTGCTGGTATTGCTGACCCAATTAGCAGACCGTAAAATCAATACTTCTACCAAAAAAAGTACGATTCCGTCTTATCAAGTTTTGTTGATTGAAGATCAAAGCAGTTCAACTCGATCACGTTTGAAGGTACGCATTGTTGCTCCGGAAGCACGAACCGCACGGGAGCGTGCACGTGTGGCCATGACCGCGGCAAAACAAATTCAGGCCAGCCAAGTTTCCGATGATCCTGACAAACCTCAATATGAGTTTATTTCTGTAGTACTGGAAGCGGGCGAAAAAACCGCAGGTCAGGGGTTTGCGCTAGCTGTAGCTGAATATGCGCCGGATGGACGAGGTCGGCAAGGTGTTATGAGTGACGATTCTGATAATCAATGGCAATGGAATGTGCGTTCCTCAAAGGCTCGTGTAAATCCTGGTGACGCTGATTCCCTGCAAAAAGTTAAAGGGACGCTGGAGAAATTTTTAAAACAATAGCTGAAAATGCCAATTTACAACTACCAGGCATTCGATGGTGAAGGCACATTACATAAGGGCACTAAAGATGCCGCTTCGGAGTCTGAAGTGCGCCAGTATTTGCGAAGTAAAGACCTTTTTCCCAAAGAAATCCGGAGCAGTCGTTTTACCCGTGTAAAAATTTCCGCAGGCGAAAAAACAGGTAAAATTAAACTACCGAAATTTTCTTTTCAGCATGGTGTTTCAGGCAAAGTACTCACACAATTCACACGTCAGTTGGAAGTTTTACTGGACGCCACCATTCCTTATGACAAGGCTTTTCAGCTGATTATTCCGCAAACAGAGGATTCAGGATTTCAAAGCGTTCTTTCGGATGTACGTGGACGGGTGGTGGAGGGCGGGTCACTGGCTGGAGCGATGGGGATGCACCCCCATGTATTTCCCAATATGTACGTCAGTATGGTACGTTCCGGAGAAAATGCAGGAAATCTGGGAGTGATCATGAGCCGCCTTGCGGACTACTATGAAGCACAGGAACGTTTGCGCTCCAAACTAAAAGGTGCGCTGATATATCCAGCATTCATGATGGTTTTTGGTTTGGCTGTAGTCATTTTCATGGTAACAGCGATTGTGCCGAAAATAACGCGCATTTTTGAAAGTAAGGAGGAAGCATTGCCTATGCCAACCCGTATTTTAATGGGAGTCAGTGATTTTGTAGTGGATCACTGGTTTTTGCTGATGCTGGTGATTTCCGGAATTGTAGTCGGAATAACGTCATTTTTCCGGAGCAAACGGGGTCGAGAATGGAAAGACAGGATTGAACTTAAATTACCGCTACTTAGCCGCTTGAGGACTAAAGTTATGGTTGCCCGATACTGTCAGACACTCGGCACATTACTTAAAAGCGGAGTTGATTTAAAAACTGCTCTTGAAATATCAAAGCACGTGGTCGTAAATCAAATATTTATCAACAAGCTGGATCAACTGATTATTGATGTAAACAATAAAGGCGTGCCACTATCAGCTGCAATGGCCCGGATTGATTATTTTCCTGAATATGTGCGCCACGTAGTGTCTATCGGTGAGGAAGCTGCACGGGTGGACGAACTGCTGGAAAAAGTGGCAGAACGGATGCAGGAAGAAGTAAACAACTTGCTTGAGGCATTAACCACGCTTTTGCAACCGGCTTTGATTTTGGTCCTCGGTGGTGCAGTAGGTTTTATTGCCCTCGCGGTTCTCCTGCCGATGCTAAATATGAGTCAAATTTTGCAATGATATCATTCTATTAAAGTTCATTTAACCTGTTTGGTATCATGCCGAAAGTTGTTATTACCTTCAGTTATTATCGGTTATGGCTGTTCTGTGTGGTTGTCAAAGTTTGAAAAGAAAATATTGCTTACAACAAACTCATCAAATCATTCCATGTTACAAAAATCATCAAAGTAATGAGTACTGAAAAACCGATCATTTGAGCCCGTTCACGTATTGCAATGCTCAAAGGCCCGCCTTTGATTTTTTCCAGTAGCAACATGAAGATGTGTCCACCATCCAGAGCCGGAATCGGCAGCAGATTGAATATTCCAAGCTGTAAACTAATGAACGACATCAGAAAAAAAAGGTCTGCGATGCCGCTCCGCACTGCGTCACCTATTACCATGCCAATTTTTATCGGTCCTCCTAGGTCGTCCATCGAACCATCACCCTGAAACATTTGACCCAGAAAACTGAAGGTAGCTTTGGTTAAAAACCACAACCTCTCGCTACCCAAAATAACAGACTCCCCAAATGAGTGTGAACGTGAAATTTTTTGCATTCTCATACCTAAAAGCCACCTTTGGGACTTTGGTTCCAAATACGGTGCTACTTCGACAAACTGCACATCGCCGTTTCTCTCCAGTTCAACAGTGAGTTTTATAGTGGAGATTTCAGAATTATTTTTACTGTCTTTCATGAGTTTTTGTACTTCCGGAGAGATTTCACTCCAGTCCAAAATGGGCAACCCATTTATTCCCTTTACTTTGTCTCCAGCTTGCATACCGGCTTTTTCAGCAGGTGACTCTCCAGTGAATCCTCCGACGGTCGGAGCGAGCATTGGTGACCAACCCATATTTCCGGTGTGGTGCATTTCGATTCCGGAAGCTTCCAAGATCAAAGAATTTCCTCCTCGATCAACTTCCAGGATTAGATTTTCTGTGGGAGGAATTTGTCCCAGAGCGCTGTGAAGTTCTTCCCAGTTTTTAACCTTGGCACCATTTACCGCAATTATTTCATCGTTTGCTCGAACCCCCAATTCTTGCGCATAACTGCCGGCTTGAACGTTATGGATTATTGTAGGTTCATTTAAATATGCAGGAATATCCATACCGATCCAGAACACCAACGGCATAAAAATAAACGCAAACAAAAGATTCATTAACGGACCTGCGGCAAGGATGTAAAGTCGTTGAAAAAGGGATTTTGCGGCATAATTTGTGGGATCGTTTGCATTTTCGTCAGAAACGTTCTGACCGAACAATTTAACGTAGCCTCCGACAGGCAGCCAGGAAAGCCTATATTCGGTTTCTCCAATCCGTTTCGCCAAAGCGGTTGGCGGGAAGCCGATTGAAAACGCTTCTACCCGTACTCCGACATGACGTGCCGCAAGATAATGTCCGAGTTCATGAATGAAAATCAGAACTCCGAGAACGGCTAAAAATGATAAAATAGTTGTCAGCATAAAATATTTTTATATTTAGTTTTTGTTATAGCCGCTAAGCGCACTAAGATGCGCTAAGTTTGGATTTATACTCGGCGTACTTTAGCGAACTTTGCGGCCAATATCCAGTACTTTCCTTGCTTGCTCACGTCCCCATTGATCGGCCTGGACTGCATCTTCGAGTGACTTAATGTTTAACAGAAAATTCGGGATTTCATCTGCAAAGTCCGTTGCCGTTTGCTGCAGGGTTTCGTCCAACTTCCGCATTACGGAAGCCAAAGTTTTGGCGATGTCAACAAATCGGATTTCCTCATTTGAAAACGCATAAACCACTTCTTCATTCGCACCGTTCAGGACTGCCGGTGAGCCCCCGCCCTGTTTTGCGGCTTTGACCGAAATCGACAGGCATGGAAAGCGGTTTGGATCAATTGCTTCAAAATGAAGCTTTTTCAAGGATACAGGATCCATGCGGGGAATTTTCAAAGGCAGCCGTTCGGGCCAACCGAGGCAATAGGCGATCGGAACCCTCATGTCCGGAAGCCCCATTTGTGCCAAAAATGAACCATCAATAAATTCCACCATCGAGTGAATGATGCTTTCCCGCTGCATCAACACATCAATCTTTTCAACCGGAGTATTGAACAGCCAGTGTGCCTCGATTATTTCCAGACCTTTGTTCATCATTGTCGCGGAATCGATCGAGATTTTTCTGCCCATTTCCCAGTTGGGATGATTCAGCGCTTCGGCAAGTGTAATCTTTTCAAATTCCTCCAGGGGAAGATCCCGGAATGGACCTCCGGAAGCAGTCAGGATAAGCCGCGCGATTCGTTCCGGGGGCTCATCATGCAGTGCCTGAAAAATCGCGTTATGCTCGCTGTCGGTCGGTAACAACTTCGCGCCGGTTTTTTTGGCCGTTTTTACGAACAGTTCTCCAGCCATCACCAGCGGTTCTTTGTTGGCAACAGCAACGGTTTTTCCCGCTTCAACAGCTGAAAATGTGGGCCCCAATCCGGCCGCACCAACTATTCCGGCCACTACCAAATCCACTTCCGGATCACTGGATATTTGTGCAAGACCTTCCGCACCCCAGACAAATACCGTTTCTGGACCGGAATCTCCTCTACCGAATGTTTCGCGTAATTCCCGGACCTGCTCGTTAGTGTCAACGCACACCAGCCGAGGCTTAAATTCCTTGATTTGCTCCACAAGCCGCTCTATTGAATTCCGGCAAGACAGGGCTTCAATCCGGAACTTTTGCGGAAACTGCCTGACTATGTCCAGCGTGTTAAGACCTATGGAACCCGTCGAACCAAGAACGGTTAATTTAGTATGAGCAGGTGGCCGAGCTTTTTGTCTATTAGTTAAACTTGCAGAGGATTTCATCCGAGTTGCAGTAGATAGTAAAAAACTGGTGCAGCGAGCATGTGTCCGTCAATCCGATCGAGGATACCACCGTGACCTGGTAGCAGTGTTCCGGAATCTTTTACGTTGCAAAGTCGTTTTATTTTTGATTCGACCAAATCACCTAGTTGCCCTACAACTGCAAGCAACAAGGCCAGTATCAAACCGTAAAGCCAGAACATCGACATCGTAAGTTCACCAAAAACCGCCCCCACAAGTCCTCCACCAACAACGCCGGAAAAGCTACCTTCCCAGGTTTTTTTTGGACTGATGTTCGGAGCCAGCAATGATTTTCCAAAACGCTTTCCACCAAAATACGCGAAAATGTCGCTGAAACTTATAACCAGCAAAAGGTAGAAAAGCAGGGCTGTTCCCTCCGGAAGTGCTTTGATGAGCGTAATGTGCAAAACACTCCAAACTGCCCAAACCATTCCGAATAATCCGAAACCTAATGCTGATAATTTTGCCAGTTCGCTTTTTGGCGTAAAAACTAATTCATAAAATATCCATCCCACGGCACTAATCAGTAAGGCGCCATGAAGTCCGGACTCACCTGCAAGTGCTCCCAAGCCCATCAACACAGCAGTTCCCGGCAACAGCCATTCCGGAAGTATGCCAGGATTTTCATCGTCGTTTCCTTTGGCAAGCATTCCGGTGAGTTCCTGTGCCCCAATGAACGCAATCGCCAGCACCAGAAGTCCAATTACAAATGTAGGAGTGAAGAGCAGAATCGCAATTCCTGCTGCGAGTGGGAATCCGGTTTTGACCCGTGCGGACAAGTCAGAAGTGGATGAGGCGTCACTCATAAAAAATCTCAGGCAGAGGTTTCGGAAATTGAGGATTCTTTTTTCCCAGAAACTGAAAGTCGTAAATCACCTAAGGATTTAGAATATGTTCCGGAAACAGTTGTACGTCCCATTCGGCGCTTTCTATGCTGATACTCAACCAGCGCTTCATACAAATTTTCTTTAGTAAAATCCGGCCACAAAACATCGGTAAAAAAATATTCCGCGTATGCTGCCTGCCAAATCAAAAAGTTGGAAAGGCGCAGTTCACCGCTTGTGCGAATTATCAAATCCGGATCGGGCACACCTGCTGTGTAGGTTTTTGTTGAAATTAATGACTCATCAATGTTGTCCGGAAGCAAATCTCCTGCTTTAACCGATTCCGCAAGCATCCGGACAGCACGTACGATATCGTCGCGTCCGCCGTAGTTCAGGGCTAAATTCAATAACAAGCCGGTATTTTCGGAAGTGGAATCAAGTGCGTTGTTTAAGCGTTCCTGCAGGAAATCAGGCAGGCCGTCACGATTCCCAATCAGCTTAAAACGCACATTGTTTTTAAGCATTGTGTCCAGTTCTTTTTTCAGGAATTCAAAAAAAAGATTCATCAATGCCGAAACTTCTTTTTTTGGACGCTGCCAGTTCTCTGTCGAAAAAGCATACAAAGTCAGCACCGGCAATTCCAATTCTGCTGCGGCTTCCACGCAGGCACGTACCGAATTTACAGCGTAGCGATGGCCCTGAAATCTTGGCATGCGGCGCTGTGTAGCCCAGCGACCGTTGCCATCCATGATAATGGCAACATGCTGGGGCAGTGGTTGTCCGGAAGCAAATCTCCTGCTTTAACCAATTCCGCAAGCATCCGGACAGCACGTACGATATCGTCGCGTCCGCCGTAGTTCAGGGCTAAATTCAATAACAAGCCGGTATTTTCGGAAGTGGAATCAAGTGCGTTGTTTAAGCGTTCCTGCAGGAAATCAGGCAGGCCGTCACGATTCCCAATCAGCTTAAAACGCACATTGTTTTTAAGCATTGTGTCCAGTTCTTTTTTCAGGAATTCAAAAAAAAGATTCATCAATGCCGAAACTTCTTTTTTTGGACGCTGCCAGTTCTCTGTCGAAAAAGCATACAAAGTCAGCACCGGCAATTCCAATTCTGCTGCGGCTTCCACGCAGGCACGTACCGAATTTACAGCGTAGCGATGGCCCTGAAATCTTGGCATGCGGCGCTGTGTAGCCCAGCGACCGTTGCCATCCATGATAATGGCAACATGCTGGGGCAGTGCCGCTTTATCAATTTTGTCCAAAAAACTCATTGCTGATAGTGAAATGTGCTGTCTCAAAAAACTTTTCAACTGTTTCAGCTTAGGATAGTAGTGATGTCAAGGCAAGATTATTGTAAAAAGGCGGGTTCAGCATTTGCGCAGTATATCCAGCGTGACTGTGCCATAACGGCGGTGTTTCAGCAGTTCCATATTTTCAGGAAAAACAATTTTCCTTTCGTTTGGCGACTCAACCACAATTATTGATCCTCTCCGGATTGCAGGCAGAAATGCCAGTTTTTCCAGGATGAGGTCATATTCATTACCGGAAAAAGGTGGATCCAGAAAAGTAATACACGGTATTTCTGGATCAGCAAAACGGGAAATCCAGTGAGTTGCACGATCTTGTATTAGCTCAAATGTTGTTTGTTCCAGAGAAAACAGCTCAATATTTTGCTTGAGGGTTGATATCTGTTTGCGTGAAGACTCTACAAAGATTGCTTTTTTTGCTCCCCTGCTCAAAGCTTCCAAACCCAGTGCTCCGCTACCGGCATAAAGATCAAGCACGGTCAGTTCGTTCCAAGATGTAAGCGAAGAAAGCAGGTTGAAAAGCGCTTCCCGAACCCGATCCGAAGTTGGCCGAACGTCATTTCCCGCTGGTACTTTAAGTTTTCTGCCTCGGTACTCTCCACCGATGATGCGTATCATTTTGACTTATCAGGCTTTGCTTCTGTTTGCGACTGAAGCAGTGATTGTGCTAAGCTCATTCTATATATAATTAATACTTGAATAAAAAAAATGACAGCAGCTATTTTAGTGCATTTAGGGTTGGGGAGCAACTTGGGAAATCGACTGGATTTTCTCAATCAAGCCTGCAGGGAATTAGAGTCACTGCCTTTGTTGAAGTTTCGAGTTTCATCAATTTATGAAAGCGAACCGCTATTAGAGATGCGGCAACCAAAATATCTCAATCTTGTGCTTTGCGGTCTAACTGTGCTCTCTCCAATTGAACTATTGGAGAAATGTCAGCAAATTGAAAACAAATTAGGTCGTGTCCGCAAAGAGCGTTGGGGTTCACGCACAATTGATCTTGATATTCTGAGTTATGGAAACGAAATTATTGACACAGAAAAATTGAAAATTCCGCATCCGGAAATTGAAAAGCGCAGTTTTGTTTTGCTTCCGCTTTTCAAACTAAGTCCGGATTGGGTGCATCCGGAAAGCGGTACAGGAATCCGGATGCTTTGGGGAAAGTGGCAGCAGACTGCAAATGAGCTAATTCCTCAACGCTTGAAGCTGAAAATTCAATCCAGTTGATCGTAGGCCTTTACGGTGAGAAACTCTTCAAAATTATCTTCCGAGACAAGTGAAGTAAACAAATCTGTTGCCTTATTCATTTTTTTCTTAGTTGTAAGTTCAGAGTCCTTATTCAGTGAAATTCTTGTAATATTAATAAGATGCGGAAAATAATTTTACATAATTGGTCATATAATTTAATAATTCTTACCAATTATGTATTTTTTTCTTGACAGAACTACCATTTGTAATTATCATCTTCGTCAGACTGCCTTTTTATATA
>DTUH01000224.1 GCA_012964265.1 Candidatus Lambdaproteobacteria bacterium | reverse complement strand
AAGGATTTTCGGCAGTAAAAGTCGGAGCGGTTGAAGTTGCTGCTTCAACTAATGGACAACTGATGCCGCCGATCATGGGCGCCGCAGCATTTTTGATGATTGAATACGTGGGGATTTCTTATCTTGAAGTTATTAAACATGCCTTTTTGCCTGCTGTAATTTCTTATATTGCACTGGTTTACATTGTTCATCTGGAAGCAATGAAGGCAGATTTGAAAGGACTTCCTCCTCGAAAAATCACCACAATCTTTCAAAAAATTGTCACATTTTTGATGGTGGCGATCAGCATGGTTATTCTTTCCGGAATTATATATTTTGGTTTTGGCTGGATAAAAACTGTCGCCGGAGATGCCTCGCCCTGGATTGCAGGAGTTTTAATTTTGATAGCATATTTTGCACTTATTCACTATTCCATAAAATTTCCTGATTTGGGTATTGACGAACATCATGTTGAACTGACAGAACTTCCGGAAACAGGACCGACTGTCAAATCCGGATTATTCTATTTACTTCCGGTGGTCGTATTAATTTGGTGTTTGATGGTAGAGAGATTTTCACCCGGTCTTGCAGCATTTTGGGCAACAATGATCATGTTGTTTATTTTGGCGACACAACGTCCACTAAAAGTATTTTTCCGGAAAAGCGGCGATTTAGAACATGAATTTTTCAATGGTCTCCGGAACCTGGTTGATGGATTAATTTTCGGTGCACGGAACATGATTGGAATTGGAGTGGCGACTGCAACTGCAGGAATCATCGTAGGTACCGTAACTCTCACAGGAATCGGCCTGGTGATGACCGAATTTGTGGAGTTTATTTCCGGAGGGAATTTAATGCTAATGCTGCTTTTTACAGCATTTATTTGTCTTGTACTGGGAATGGGTTTACCAACGACAGCAAATTACATTGTGGTTTCAACGCTGATGGCGCCTGTGATTGTTACTTTGGGTGCACAAAACGGTTTGATCGTTCCTCTGATTGCAGTACACATGTTCGTCTTTTATTTTGGAATTTTAGCAGACGATACTCCGCCTGTCGGACTGGCGGCATTTGCCGCGGCGGCTATTGCGAAAAGTGATCCGATTAAAACAGGAATCCAGGGTTTTCTCTATGATATCCGTACGGCAATATTACCTTTCCTTTTTATTTTCAATACCGAACTTTTGTTGATTGGTATTGAGAGCTGGTGGCACTTGCTGCTCACGATTATCACTGCAATTATGGCAATGCTTTTGTTTGCAGCTGCGACACAAGGCTATTTCTTTGTAAAAAGCCGCTGGTGGGAAACTCTAATTCTCCTCTTAATTTCTTTTACATTATTTCGTCCAGGATACTGGTGGGAAATGGTATATCCTTCCAGTCAGATTGTCCAACCAATAAAGATTGTTGAAATGGTTGAGCAACTTCCTCCAAATTCTGATTTGCGTTTGCATGTGGAGGGTGAAAGTGTTGACGGAAACATCATCAGTAAAATGGTTGTCCTCCCCATGGGTGAATCTGCTCCCGGCAAAGTCCGGCTGGAACAGGCAGGACTGGAATTACGCACAGAAAAAAAGAGGGTCTTTGTCGATATGGTGGCCTTTGACAGTTTGGCACAAAAGGCAGGAATTGATTTTGACTGGGAAATACTCAGTCTGCAAGTTCCCACCGATCGACCGGCCAAGCAGTGGATGTATTTTCCGGCTTTGGCACTTTTGGGTCTTGTGGTTCTTCGACAACGCAAACGTAAAACAGTTCTTTCTTGAACAGTAAAAAAATACAGAACAAAAAGTCAGTGAGCCTAAGCCATGTATTGTTCTGCGGCAGAGGCCAACAATTCAGACCTTTTCAGTCCGTGTTTTCCTCGATATTCGTC
>DTUH01000223.1 GCA_012964265.1 Candidatus Lambdaproteobacteria bacterium | reverse complement strand
TATAACAAGCGCATGCAACGGACGCAGCAAAGCTGCGCCGCTGATGCGGGGCGTTTGACAAATAAGAAACAACAATCGAGTAAAACAACTTTAAAATATATATTTTTCGGATATACTATGGATATACGTTAATATTCAACTCAAAAGAAAAGTTAGTCATGCTATCAAAAGTTAAAAAATGGGGAAATAGTCAGGGAATTAGAATTCCCAAAAACATCCTTGAAGACTCTTGCATAATTGTTGGGGAAGAAATTGACATAACCGTGGAGAAAGGAAAAATCGTAGTTGAATCCACAAAAAAAATACATGGAAGATATAATATACAAGATTGAGTCAATGATATGCCTGCCAATTATGAAGTAAACGAAGAGGATTGGGGAAGCGCTGTTGGCAAAGAGTTTTGGTAAATGGCCCGATATATTCCCGAAAAAGGTGATTTTGTAGTAGTGACATTTGACCCACAATCCGGGCATGAGCAAAAAGGGCGACGATCCGTATTAGTTGTTAGCAATAAACTCTTTAATAAGGCTACAGGTCTTGCAATTGCCTGCCCCATTACAAATACAAATCGTAATATTCCATTTCATGTAGCTCTTTCAAAAGAATCTTCTTTAACAGGTTACATAATGGTTGAACAAATTAAATCAATTGACTACAAAAGTCGTCGAATTCAATTGGTTGAAAAAGCAACAGATAGTATTTTAATTGAAGTGTTAACTATCTTGGATGCATGTATATATCAGAATGCCTAACAATGTGTTGCAAGGTACTTGGGAATAGTGCATTTTTCGAAAGTTTGCGCAGATTAGCTCATTAGCAGATATTATTTATGATTGCTTACCCTCAGACATGCCCTCAACTCTTCCGAATTCCTGGGCCACTTTTACAAAATGCTGAACGTTCTCAAAAGGTGTGCGTTCCAGCAACCCGTGATTCAGATTAAGGATGTGGTTTTTTCGTCCACTTTTCTCAAAACATTTTTGGACTGCCTCAGTAATCTCGGCTTTAGTTCCGTCTGCCAAAATCTGATTATCAACGTTTCCCTGAAAAATCATTTCAGGCGCCTTTTTTTGGGCGCACCCCAAATCAATGCAACTTCCGACACTCAAAACCGAAGCTCCACTTTTAAGCATCGAATCCAGATGTGGTGATTCCCTGGTGAACAAGATGGATGGCGTTTTTGTTGCCAAAGCACTGAAAATTTTCTCATGTGTCGGCTGAACAAATTTTCTATACATCTCAAATGGAATAACGTCTGCAAATGACTCAAATAATTGAACTGCGTGTGCTCCGGATGTAATTTGGAAATTGAGATAATCCACTGTCATTTCTGTTAACCACTCCAGTAACGCTTGAGTGATGTCCGGTTGCTCTTCAACAAATGCTAAAACTTCTCCAATTTTCTGATTTGGGCTGCAACCCGCAATCATAAAAAGCGCGAGCGACATCGGTGAACCCGCAAAGCCAAGCACAGGTAATTCTCCCTTCAGTTCAGCGTTCAGCCCCCTCAGGATTTGTGCCACGCATTGTAAATCTATTTCCGGATCAAACACGCGCAGAGTTTTGATCTGGGATAAAGTCCTGACAGGTTTCTCCATTATCGGTCCTGGAGCAAAACGGAACTCGGCACCCGCAGGAGTGAGCGGAGTGAGAATATCCTGAAACATGATGATCGCGTCAACTCCCAGACGTTTCGGAAGCAAAGAAATTTTGATTGCAATTTCCGGATCCGCAAAGAGTTTTTCCAGAGGACGACCGTCATTTTTTCTAAGTTGATTATATTCAGGATCTGTTCGTCCGGCCTGACGCATCAGCCAAACCGGCACTCGATCCACCGGCAAATGATTGATTACACGC
>DTUH01000222.1 GCA_012964265.1 Candidatus Lambdaproteobacteria bacterium | reverse complement strand
AGCGAATATGGAACAAATCCCAGGTCATGTTAGGCTCAGGATTACAATTCATGAATTCGTTTACGGATTCAAGTGGCGGAGCCACTCTCCGGGGTCTTATATAATATGAGCAACAAGCGTGCCTTGGTACTTGCACATAAATTTCGAGTAAATCCTGCCTTTATTATTTTCTTCTGTACTGCTATAATTATATGGTTTTTGCTCTTCTGCATAAGATTTTCAATAATTCTGTAAACTTTTTCTGCCATTTCACTGTAGATATTAATGGCGACTTTTGTTGAGAGCTTTTTTTCTGACTAAGATGGCAAAGTTGTATTTTTACTATTCCGCAATGAACGCGGGAAAAACCACGACTCTCCTTCAGTCAGCATATAATTACCGTGAGCGTGGAATGAACACGCTGGTTCTCAAGCCTTCAATTGATGATCGTCATAGCACGGCTAAAGTTCGTTCGCGTATTGGACTCGAAGCGGATGCTGTCAGTTTTAGGACAGAAGAAGATTTACTTGCGTTAGCTGATGAAGCAAACCGGGAATCACCCTTGAGTTGTGTCCTGCTTGATGAAGCACAATTTTTAACAAAAACTCAGGTTTTTGCATTGGGAGAGGTAGTTGACAAACTGGGAATCCCAGTGCTGGCTTATGGTTTACGTACTGATTTTAAAGGAAAACTTTTTGAAGGAAGTCTCCATTTATTAGCATGGGCAGACGAATTAATGGAGATCAAGACAGTTTGCCACTGCGGAAAAAAAGCGACTATGGTATTGCGTCTCGATCAAAATGGAGTGCCGCTAAAATCTGGAGAACAAATCCAAATTGGAGGAAACGACAGCTATGTTTCTGTTTGCCGAAAACATTTTAAGTCCGCAGAAAGCACGAATTATGCAACATAAATAACCGAATTACTACTCTTTTTTAATGCCGTTCAGGCTGAAGAGATGAATCGTTTACACGAAGCCTGAACCTAGATTTTAATAATCCTTATACCTAAACATAAATTGAAAAATATTGCCATTGCCGGAGCAACCGGTGCTGTTGGCAGAGAATTCCTGAAATTGATGGAAGCCCGCGATTTTCCGATTAATAATTTAAAACTGCTTGCCTCTGAACGTTCTGTTGGAAAAAAACTTGAGTTCTGTGGTGAGCAAATCGCGGTTGAAGAACTGACACCAAAATCTTTTCAAGGAGTAGATTTAGCATTTTTTTCTGCAGGAAAAGGGCGCAGCAGAGAATTTGTGCGTCATGCAGTTGACGCTGGAACTGTGGTGATAGATAACAGCAGCGCTTTCAGAATGGATCCGGATGTTCCACTGGTGGTTCCGGAAATTAATCCGCATATGGCTTTCAAACACAATGGTATAATCGCTAATCCGAATTGCTCAACTATCCAAATGGTAGTTGCGCTTAACCCTTTGCATAAGGCGGCAACTATCAACCGAGTTGTGGTTTCAACTTACCAATCCGCCTCTGGAGCAGGTGCGAAAGGTATGCGCGAATTGCTCAAACAGACTCAAGCCTGGGTGAACAATGAACCGCTGGAAGTTTCCGCTTTTCCGGCACAGATCGCTTTTAATCTCTTTCCACATGTAGATGTATTTCTTAAAAACGGATATACAAGAGAAGAGATGAAAATGGTAAATGAAACAAGAAAAATTATGGACGCACCGGAAATGGGAATTTCTGCAACCTGTGTGAGGGTACCTGTCTTAAGAGCTCATTCTGAGGCAGTATGGATCGAAACTGAACGAAAATTAACTCCTCAGGAGGCACGGGAAATTCTCGAAAAAGCACCGGGCATAGTTGTTAAAGACGAACCTGTTGCCGGCGGTTATCCAATGCCGTGGGATGTGGACGAAACAGTAGAGACTTACGTGGGTAGGATACGTGAAGACTTTTCTCATCCAAGGGGCCTCGCATTCTGGGTGGTTGCGGATCAGCTATACAAAGGTGCGGCCCTCAATTCCATTCAAATTGCAGAAGTTCTTGCAGCAGGTTAGTCATGATTGCTTCGTAAAAACTCTGAAAACCATAATTTGTCATTTCGACCGTAGGGAGAGATCTAAGAAAGCGCTGATATCGTATAAGATCCCTCACATACGTTCCGGATTACGCGACGAAGCTTGTGACTGTCGAGTAAACTGTAAGATGAGAGAAATTTTATGCGAATATATTTTCCCTTAAAAAGCCTGTTAATAATTCTGGTTTTGAGCGTCTCAGCAGCTTTTGTTTCAGCACAAAGTAATCAGCCCGCCATCGCCACACTGCTCAATGTAGAAGGGACTGTCAGGGTTGTTACTCTTAAATCACCAAAAGGCAGGCGCGGCAGTCATGGTTTGCTGTTGTATGCAGGAAATAAAATCCTGACTTCTGCAAAATCCAAAACCAGCATTGAATACAGAGACGGTTCAAGAGTTCGCTTGTTTCAAAATTCTGCATTAGTTTTGAACTTATCTGAAGAACAATCTACGAGCAAGCGTACTTTCAAATTTCAGCTGACACTTAAAAGCGGTTCTTTGCGTGGACGTTTCCTGAAGGGTCTTCAACGCACCAAAATCCGTACCCCTACCGCCCTTATCGGCATCCGGGGAACTTCAGTCCGCATCACAGAAAACAATAATAATGCCACAGTTTCCTTGACAGAAGGGCAGGTAGATGTTAGCAATTTCTCTTCAAAAGTAACGCTGAATCCCGGACAGTGGTTGGCTGATTTTGATCGTAATACTGATTTAGCTCAAAAAGTAGGTCCAATTCCGAATTTGCTGTCGCTCAAAACCGGTGAGTATGAATTGGATTTTCAGGATGGTAAATCAAAACAGCTGGATTTCAGTGTTCAGATACAGAACAGTATCAGCGGTAAATCGGTCAAACGCAGCGGTCTGGTGATCTTTGAAAGTGATTACAAAAACATCCGTTTGCCAAAGCGATTTTTATTGAATGAAAGAGGTTTCGCGCGGGTTTTACTTGGTCTTGATCCACCAAATTCAGACGATTCCGGATTTAGAGGACTTATTACCATCCGTGCCTTCATGGATGATGATGGTTTTGATGATGTGTCAGAAGGTCATCTGGTGCTGAAAATACTTAATTTAGGTAAAAACCGCACGTTGTTGCTTGATCCTGACAAAGGTGTGATTTCAAAAGAAGACTGATGATTTACTCACTGGCGTAACAAAATCAGGTGTTCCCACTTCCCCGATTCTCCAAAGGCCAGACGCAGATTAGAATCAAAAATTTCCCGCTCAACCGATGCGCTGCCTGCCACTTTCCAACCGACGCTATCAGAATATTTATGTGTAAATTTCAAACCGCTGACGCGTTTATTGTTCTCAATCCAGTCACCTAACAGCAGGTAACAGACTCCCTCTTCCGCAGTCCAGCGGCGAAGTTTGAGCATAAACTCACGAAAAACCTGCTTCCATTGTCTTGGCGAATAATTGCGGTTCGTGATTTCTCCGGAAGACAACGGGCCGCTGGAAATATCAAGCCACTTCATCCGGAGTTCATGCAGTTCAAGATAATCATATGTTCCGGGAAAAGGTGGACTCGTTATCGTACAATCAATAGCGTTTTCTTCCGGTCCCACCAGTTCCAGAATATTTTCGTTCCATAAAACAGCCGGAATCGTTTTTGGAATTCTTTTCGCCAGTTCAAGTTGATTATTGAGCAACTCCTGAGTTTTGCGCTCCATCCATTTTCCGACTGCACCTTTTGGAAAAGAAGGAGGTTTGGTGAATTCGGAAGTCTCCGAAATTTTGTTTGAGAATTTTACAATCAAACTCGAAAATACTGCACGTAAAGTATTACGCTCATTTGCGCTGCGTAAATTTTCAATACCGTCAATCCAGTGTAAAAGTTCAACAAAAAGATATGGAGGGTGAAATTTACTAAGCCAGTTTATATTTCTGCGCTGTACACTCCGTTTCTCAAAACTTCTTGTCTTTACCCTTTCTCTCACCTCCTCAAACGCCTGCCAGACTCGGCCGGCATTCTTTTCTGAAATCCAGCGACAACGCTCCCTGGACACCATGTTTGCGATTTGATTGAGATCGTTTCCAAAGACCTGATGCTCCCAAAGCAAGCCTTCAAGCAAAACAGTTCCTCCACCCATAAAAGGGTCAAAAACTTTACTGCCGGCGGGAAATTGCTTGAGCAAAATCTTAGGCAAATCCGGATGGAAACGTCCGGGGTAAGGATGAAAACCATGTGTAAAGGCATATATGCTTCGACCTTTTTCAGGAATTCGAAGTGCCTCCAGCATAAGTTTTCCATGTTCACCAAATGACTCACTGCTCATATTCCTTTGCGAAGCAGACCGACGCTGTTTTAATTTTTTTGATGTTTTAGGCGGAGGTCCAAAAGTATATTCCTCTGATGAAGTGTTCCCAACGTTGCTTTGCCTTTTCCAGGGAAGCGGAATTGAGTTTTGAGTTTTAAGTTTTGATTTTTGAGCAGACAAATTTTGCTGTGAAGTAACTTTGCGACTTTTAAACTTTGAATCTCCAGTTTTCTCTTCCGGAACAGCTTTTAATTTTCTCCTCACACCGATTGGTTTTTTAGACAAATCCGCAGCATAAAGAAAATTTTTTTCGGAATTTGACTTTGAATCATCTCCGTCATTCTTTTTTTCAAAATCGCTTATCATTTATGATTAACCTGTAAAAAGCCCTAAAACCGTGTCATTTCGAGCGAAGCATGTCCTCGACCTGATCGGGGGCGAGAAATCTTGAATACACTGCTATACTAATATCATTAAGATCTCTCTCTACGTTCGAGATGACAAGACATGCTGTCGAAATGACTCCGCACCTAAATCAGTAATCCTGAAATGATAATAATCCTGAGGATCTTCAGGTGCTTGGGTGGATTTCAGAATTTTTCCGAAACCAAAACTTAATTTTCCGATTTGTTATTTTTATGTAACTGATTTTATATTATTATTTTCTTCGTTTGACTTACCGGTTATGAAAACTGTGGTGCCGACAATCAAAATACCACCGAGCAAGGTTTGTACAGAAGGAATTTCTCTCAGCAAAAAAAGCGCAAACACAATCGCGAAAACAGGCTCCAGTCCGGCAATCAGCAAACTTGCCACTTGGGCACGGACGTGGCGCAAACCGTTTATCAGCAAAGTGTGTCCTCCCACTGTACAAACAACACCAAGAATAAACAGTAAACCCCAGTCTTTTCCACTGATAATCCATGATGCGGAAAAAGACCAGGGCAGGAGAACCAACGCGGCAAAGCCGTTTTGCCAGCAGGTGAGCAACAACGGTGAATGTTTACGGACATGACCACGATTTAATAAGGTAAGCAACGCAAAACCTAATCCCGCACCCAAACCCCATAACAAACCCTGAACAACCGCTCCAGATAGAATATCACTCGTATCCTCTGTGGAGGTGGCCATCAGGTATAAACCGCATATCACTATCAATGCCGCAAAGATATTCCTTCGTTGAAGAGCTTCGCGGAAAAACAGCGGCTCCAGCAGGGTGGTGAATAAAGGGTAACTGGCAAAAGAGAGTAAACCAATCGCTACCGTGGAAACTTGAATTGCCTGAAAAAAAGCGATCCAGTGTACTGCCAGTATGCTACCGCTAAGTGCCAGCCAGAGCCATTCACGATAATCCCGGAAAAAGATTTTTTTTCGCAAAATGAACAGAGCCAGCAACAATGTGCCAAAGGCAAAAACAGCACGGCCCTGAACAATCATTAAAGGAGAGAGTGTGAGAAACTTGCCAAACAGTCCTGTCAGACTTACAAATGGCAGAGCAACCAAAACGCTGATCACACCGGTGCGATGCGACAATGAAGCGCTCGTAAATTCAGACATCGGTCCGTGAATTAAGCAGCTTGTTTGGTACGTAAATGAACTCGTAAGATTGTAATTGCCGCGGGTGTCATTCCGGTTATTCGACTGGCTTGTCCAAGTGTTTCCGGTTTTGTTTTTTCCAAAATTTCAAGTACTTCCCTTGAAAGACCTGGAATACCGGATAATTGCAAATCTTCCGGAAGAGCAATCCGGTCGAGTTGGTTAATGTGCTTCAATTCCTGATCCTGCCTTGATAAATAGCCCTCATATTTAATCTCGATTTCCACCTGTTCCCGCACAACTTTAGAATAATCAAACCAGTCTATTTTTCCGCTGATGGAATCACATCCACTTAGTCTTTCAATATTAAGTTTTGGCCGTTTCAACAAGTCGGAAACTTTTGCTGCTGTTTTGAGCGGTGACTCTCCAAGCTTCAGCAATTCCGCTTGAACTGCTGGAATAGGCGTTTTCTGCTTTCACTATTTCGGACAACTTATTAATTTCATGCAGTTTTAGCTGAAATTGCTGATAATCTTTTTTTGGAAGCACCCCAATTTCCCAACCCTTTTTACTTAAACGGGCATCGGCATTATCTTCACGCAAATGCAGCCTGTATTCCGCTCTTGAGGTGAACATCCGATATGGTTCAATCACTCCACGTGTGATCAAATCATCTATCATCACACCAATATACGCTTCATTTCGCTGTAAAATAAATGGCTGCTTTTTTCGTACTTGCAAGACCGCATTAATGCCTGCCATCAAGCCTTGCGCCGCGGCTTCCTCATAACCTGTTGTCCCATTGATTTGACCTGCAAGATAAAGATTTTTAACTGCTTTTAATTCCAGAGTTGCTTTCAGTTGAGTTGGGTCCAGCATATCGTATTCGATTGCATAACCCGGTTCTATAATTTCAACTTTCTCCAAGCCCTCAATGCTGCGCAAAAATTCATACTGAACATCAGTCGGCAAACTGGTGGACAAACCGTTGGGATAAATCATTAAACTTTCTTCTGCATAACCCATCGGTTCCATGAAAACCTGATGCCGATTTTTGTCTGCAAACTTAACAACTTTATCTTCAATTGAAGGACAATAACGGGGTCCGATTCCGGTTATTTCACCTCCGTATAGTGCAGATTTGCTCAGATTTTTTTTGATAATCCGGTGCGTTCGTTCATTAGTGTAAGCAATGTGACACGGCACCTGCGGCAGTAAAATTTCTGAATCCCAGAATGAAAACTTTTTCGGCTCGTCGTCTCCAAGCTGTATTCCAAGTTGTTTCCAGTCAATGCTGCGTTTATCAAGACGTGCAGGTGTACCGGTTTTCATCCGACCAAGTTTCAAAGACTGATTCGCCAGCGAAAGCGGTAATTTTTTTGCGGAAGGCTCTGCTACTCTTCCGGCATCAACTCGTTCTTTTCCCCGATGAATCAGGCCATTGAGAAATGTTCCAGTAGTGATAATTACTGTTTCGGCAAAATGCTCTTCATTTTCAGTACGCAGGCCAACTACCTGATTTCCCTCAAATAATAATTTCGCTGCATGACCTTCAACTATTTTGAGTCCGGACTGTTTCTCAAGTATCTGCCTCATGACCGTTTTGTAGGCAAGAAAATCTGACTGACAACGGGAACCGCGGGTAGCAGCACCGCGGGAAGCATTGAGCACACGAAACTGGATCCCTGTCGCATCGGCAACCTTTCCCATTTCTCCACCCAACGCGTCAATTTCCTTGACCAAGTGTCCCTTACCAATTCCGCCAATTGCAGGATTACAGGACATTTGCGCAATTGTATCCCTCGCCAGAGTTATGAGCAGAGTTTCTGCACCCATTCTCGCAGCAGCCAATGCAGCTTCGCAGCCGGCATGTCCTCCCCCAATCACGAGGACGTCATATTTATCAGAGGCTGTTTTCATTTAAAAACTATTTCATTTTCGTTATTGTCGGACGTCCCAGCTCTTTAAAGGACCATCCCATGAAAGAATTGTTTTATCTGAGTTTATAAGTATAGCTGAATGGTGCAGTGCTGTCGCTACAATAATCCGGAAAGATTATTGATCCAGCACCAGCTTGATTTTGGAAAAAATTTCATCCGGAGATCCCAAGCCGTCTATGGTTACAAGTATCCCTTTTTCTTCAAAATACTTGACTAAAGGTTCAGTTTGCTCATGGTAGATTTTTAGTCTGGATTTCACAACGTCTTCGTTATCATCAGCACGCTGAATGAGGAGTTCGCCTGTAAGATCATCTTTGCCTTCAATTTCGGGCGGATTAAATTCGACATGGTAGCTTCGCCCGCTGGCCACATGAAAACGACGTCCGGCAATTCTACGCACTACCACCTCATCGTTTACGCTCAACAGAAGCACCCTGTCAATTTGCTGATTTTGACCGGCAAGCATTGCATCTAGTTTTTCGTCCTGTATGATATTTCGCGGAAAACCGTCCAGCATATATCCCGCATCACAATCACTTTGAAAAATTCGCTCCTGGACAATACCAATCACGATTTCATCAGAAACCAGCTTGCCATCGTCCATCACTTTTTTTAACTGTAAGCCGATTTTAGAACCGGAATTGCAGGCGGCTCGAAGCATATCCCCTGTGCAAAGCTGAACGAAACCGTATTCGCTTGTTATTTTTTGAGCCTGAGTGCCTTTTCCTGAACCCGGAGGGCCGAGTAAAATAATATGCATTAAGTTCTTTATTCTGAAATTTTCAGTTAAAATTGAAAATCCTTAAAACTCAAAATCTCTCTTAAATTCTAAGATATTTTGTTGCTGGATTTAATGAAACAGATTAACAGTTAAATAAATTAAGGGCATCTCTAAAAACCCATTTTAATTAAATTTTCTTAAATAATGTTTTACTATTGTCCAGTTATAGAGTATGATAATTAATAATATCAGTAACTAACACAAACATATAGAGGC
>DTUH01000221.1 GCA_012964265.1 Candidatus Lambdaproteobacteria bacterium | reverse complement strand
CATATTCCGCACCGCTTCTTCCGCGTTGTTTTGGATATGATGCATGTAGGCCTGCACGACAGGCAGGCCCGGTGTGTCTTCAAGCGAATAATGATCAACCATTTCCAAAAGTAAATCTATTCCACGCTGATTAGCAGCAACTTGTGCTTTGAGATCCGATAAATTGTCAGAAAGTAAACGGGTTCCGCTAATTTCAGGTTCGCCTGAGGATCGTTTTAACTTTCCGGGTGCCAGTAATAATTCTGTAATTCCTGCTTCATTAAAAATTCCGTTTTCAACCAGTTTGAAAGTTTTGATGCATGCACCTTCTTCTTTTAATTCTCGAGAAAAAGGAGGCATTGATCCAGGAGAAATTCCACCGATATCTGCATGATGCCCACGGCTGGCAATGTAGAAAACAGGTCGGGCTGCACCAGTTTGTTTCTCTTTATCTGCAGTAGAATTATTTAACCAAACCGGAGTGATAACGGTTATGTCCGGAAGGTGACTTCCTCCGGCAATGGGATGATTTGTCAATAAAACATCGCCCTCCCGTAGATTTTCTCCCTGAAGTTTTACCTGTTGGCGAACTGCTTCACTCATTGCACCAAGATGTACTGGCTGATGAGGTGCGTTGGCCACTAATCCCCCTGACTCATCGAAAATAGCACAGGAAAAATCGAGGCGTTCCTTGATATTTGTGGAAATTGCGGTCCGCTGCAGCGTACGTCCCATTTGCTCGGCAATCGACATAAAAAGGTTCCCAAAAATTGAAACCTGCACAGGATCCGCCTGTGTGCCGATGTCACGTATTGTTTTGGTTTGAATACTCAAAATCAGATCACCGTATTTGGTAATTTCAGCAGAACAACCGGGTTCAACTAGAATTGTGGAGGTATCCTGCATGACAATCACCGGACCTTGTAAACACTGACCGGCACTTAGCTTTTCCAAGCGATAAATCGGCGTTTCCTGCCAGCCTCCGGAAAAATAACAACTGGTTTGCTCTGGTTCCGGAATGGAATCCGGCTCTCCTCGGTTTCCTGATTTTCCTGTGAACTTGAATTGCTTCAAGCCTGGAGACTTCGCAACTGCTCTTACACGTAAATCGTCCACGATTATTTCTCGTCCAGTCAAATCAAAGCCAAACTCTCTGCGGTATGTTTCCTTGAAGGCTCCAATAAAATCCGGAGATTGATGAATATTTTTCTTCAGTTCCGGACTCGATTCAGTAATACCCAGTTCACAATTCGTAATTTCTGTTTCGTAATCACTTTTCGACTCCGGTTCTGGAATCATCAAAGCAGTGTCAGTTCCCTGGTAACGTAAATTGAGATAGCGTTTTATTTCAATTTGCTCTGAGTTAAAGCCCTGCTCAACTAATTCTGTTTTGGCTTTTTCTGCTAATTCATCCAGATTTTTTAAGAGAGAAATCAGGACTGCGCTCCCTCCGTTTTTTTGCAATTTCTTTGCAGAAGGTTCCTGTTGCTCAACTACAATGTCCGCGAGGCCCATTCCATAAGCAGAAAGGATACCGGAAAAACGATGAGCGAATATTTTTGAAATACCAAGTTCGCGGGCAATGGCACAAGCATGTTGTCCGCCTGCGCCACCAAAACAGGCCAAGGCGTGTTCCTTTATGTCAAAACCACGCATCACGGAAATTTCACGAATCGGACGTACCATCACTTCATTGGCAACACACAAAAATCCAAGTGCAGCTTCTTCCAGACTCATTTCAGCCGGAAGTTCCCGTTGTTTTGCATAATCATTGATTTCGGCCGTTAATTTTTCAAAAGCAGTACGGGAGCCTTCAAGGTCAAGAGCTTCATTTTCATGCGGCCCAAATATTTTAGGAAAATATTCCGGATGCAAACGGCCCAA
>DTUH01000220.1 GCA_012964265.1 Candidatus Lambdaproteobacteria bacterium | reverse complement strand
ATTATACTGTTTTCTAATTTTCGATTTATGTTTTAGTGGATTCGTTATTGTTTCTGGCTCGGAGCAGCTTAATTTTCTATGTGAAACAAAGCTAAAATCAACGATTTAAAAGCAGAAATTCTCTGGACACTTCGGAAAGCTTGCTCCAACATAGAAGCATCATTTTATTTTATTAACTACCGATTTCAGATATTTTTAAATGGTTAAAACCGTTTCAGACTGCTTGCGTTGCAACGAAACCAGAATTTTTATCAGCGTTCGTCCACGTGAACGTTACGCTCACGCAAGACTTTGTGACTGTGTTTCAAGTCCGTGCAAAACTTGCAAGGACACCGGATTCATCGTAGAACAGGACAGTTTCCAGCGTGACGTCGCTATTGTCTGTCCCGACTGTGAACAAATCAAGCAGAGGGTTCAACTTTATAACAATGCACGTATTCCCCGACGTTATTTGAACAGCCGCCTCAATCCGCAAGAAAGAGATGCGGAAAACGAAATGGTATTTGATTTGCTGGGCAGCATATTCCGACTTCTGCCGCAACGATTGAGCAATCAAAATCATTTGCAAAGCGACACGGAAGACCTGAAAGGCATGGTTCTCATGGGACCTCCTGGTACCGGTAAGACACACTTGATGACAGGTTTTGTCTATCAATGCACTATTGGTCATGGAATCTCCTGTATTTTTCAAAGTTTTGCAGAGTTGCTTTCAGAATTAAGACAGGGCTATTCCGACGGGAAATCAGATATGGAAATCATTGAGCCACATTTGCAGACTGATATCCTCATCATTGACGATATGGGTAAGGGTCGAAACAGTGACTGGGAACTGGGCATTTTAGACATGCTGATTTCTGAACGCTACAACCGCAACCAAATCATTATGGTCACCACCAATTTTACAGAAAGCGAAGAAAACACGCTCAGGGAACAAATCCGCAGCCGGGAAAAAACGGAAACAGAACAATTCATTTCCGACACCATAAGCAAACGAGTAGGTGAGCGCATCCATTCCCGTTTAAAGGAAATGTGCTATTTCGAAAATTTACTGGGTCGGGACCGTCGGATTGGTGAAGATGAACTTGACGAAGACTGATCAAAGCAAACCCAGTGTTTCGTTCAGTCCAAACATCAAATTCATATTTTGAATTGCCTGCCCGGAAGCGCCTTTTACCAAATTATCAAGACTGGTTACAATCACCCAGTTTTGTCCGGATTCATCCGACTCAGCACCAATCATGACGCGATTTGAGTTCAGTGTCATCTTTATATCCGGCAGGCAGCCTTCCTCCATAAAATGAACGAATTTTTCCCCATCCGCAAATTTTGAAAATCGGTTTTGAATTTCACCTGCATCGACAGATTTCCGAAAATGGAGGTAAATCGTGGATAAAATCCCACGGTTAACCGGAAGCAAGTGCGGAGTGAAGATTACTTCTCCTGTGACATCCGTACGGTATGGACTCAGGTCTGCAAAATATTGCTGAATTTCCGGCTGGTGCTGATGTGAAAAAACTTTATATGCTTTGAAATTTTCATTGACGCTGACATAGTTTGTCATATCATCTTCAACCCTTCCGCCTGCACCGCTCACCCCGGATTTTGCATCAATGATTGGTGGTCGGTCTAAATCAGCAAGCAATTCACCCAGCGGCAAAAGCCCCAGCAAGGCACCAGTTGCATAACAACCGGGATTGGAAACAAGTCTTGCAGCAGAAATTTTTTCCCTGAAAAATTCCGGAAGCCCAAAAGCTGCTTCTTCCAGCAATTCCGGCGCAGTATGTGAAAGCTTATAAAATTTGGAGAAAACATCTGTATCCCGCAAACGAAATGCTCCTGAGAGATCAATCACCCTTACACCCTGTTCCAGC
>DTUH01000219.1 GCA_012964265.1 Candidatus Lambdaproteobacteria bacterium | reverse complement strand
AATTCATAAATTCCTCATATACAACTTTTTTAAGACTATGTGCAGCAGGTACATTGCCAACTACATCATAGTGCCCCCGGATGGATTCCTTTGCCGAAACAGAAAAGGCGAAGGCCAAACCACAGATTATTAAAACTACTTTAGGCATTTTTTTACTCCAATTTATTAAATTATTTGAAATTTATGAAAAATAATCATTTTTACAAAATCAGTAAAGTTTCTTCTATTTTATTGCAAGAGTTTATAATTTGCGATTCTTACAACTTTCCGGATTCCCACTTCCGCGAGTATGACACAGTTTTTACGCTGTTCATGAAAGATCCCCCCACAAAAACTGTAAAATCGAAATTGCAGTTACTGTTGCGGTTTCTGACCTCAGAATTCTCGGCCCAAGACCTACCTGTCGCAGACCTGAACGCAGAGCCAATTCGATTTCATCCGGATGCAAACCTCCTTCCGGACCAATCAGCACACGCTGGTGCAGTTGATTTGTTTCCACGGATGCTCCGGTATTTTTCCAGGAAACGGAATCTCCGCTTTCCGCAGAAAGCATCCAGGAATTCTGACATTCCGGAAGTTTATCCAGTGCTGACGCTAAATCCGGATGCAGGTAAACTTCGGGAGGAAATTGGCGTCCGCACTGTTTGGACGCTTCCAGAACAATTCGCTGCCAGCGTGTCAACTGGTGTTTGTGCTGTGAAAAACGAAATGAATTTGGCGAACGAGTTCCGCAAAAAAAATCAAGTCGGCTGACTCCAAGCTCAGTAGATTTTTGCAGAATCCAGTCCAGCGCCTTTTCCTTGGGCAGGGCTTGCAGAATTTCCAGACGCAACCCGGAAGGCGCTGGAACCGCGACGGAATGTTCCGGAACAAAGCTCAGTGAGCTGCGGTCGAAACTTGCCAAAACCGCATCGAAGCGTTGACCTTTTTGATCCTGAATCAGGAAGTGGTCTCCGGAACGCATTCGTCGGGATTTCAAAACATGCCGCGCTTCCTCACCTTCAAGTTCAAACTGCTGTCCGCATTCAAGCACTCCCTCAAAAATGAAATACGACATTTTTCCTGATCAGGAATACTTAAACTTCAGCTGATCTTTTTTTATTCCAATGCTGACTTCTCCCCCATTTTCCAGCTGCCCAAACAGGACTTCATCTGCCAGGATGGTTTCAATTTCCCGTTGAATCGTGCGTCCCATAGGACGTGCGCCAAAGACCGGATCATAACCTTTTTTGGCTAACCAAGATTTTGCAGCATCCGTAACATTAATGACCACCTTTTGCAGTTGAAGTTTCACTTCCAGTTCCACAATCATCTTTTCGACAACCATCAAAACAACGTCTTCCGGAAGACCCTTAAATGAAATGGTGTTGTCCAGACGGTTACGGAATTCAGGACTGAAGACTTTTTCAATGGCTTTTTTAGAGGGAGCTTTTGGCGTGCTTTCGCCAAATCCGATTGTAGCTGAACTCATTTCTTTCGCGCCGACATTGGAAGTCATCACCAGCACAACATTGCGGAAATCCGCCTCACGCCCGTTGTTGTCCGTCAAAGTCGCGTGATCCATCACTTGAAGCAGAATGTTGAAAATGTCCGGATGCGCTTTTTCAATTTCATCAAGCAGGATCACACAATGCGGATTTTTGCGAACCGCGTCTGTCAGCAAGCCGCCCTGGTCAAAACCGACATAGCCTGGAGGAGCACCGATCAGACGGGAAACGGTGTGCTTCTCCATGTATTCGCTCATGTCAAACCGTTCAAACTTGATGCCCATAATAAAGGCAAGCTGCTTGGCTAATTCCGTTTTGCCGACTCCGGTGGGGCCGGTAAAAAGAAAAGAGCCGATGGGATGTTCCGGATGATGCAATCCTGCACGGGAGCGTTTGATGGCTTGAACCAAAGTGCCAATTGCCTCATCCTGCCCAAAAACCTGCATCTTCAATTCTTTCTCAAGGTCACGCAGTTTATCCTTGTCGGTTGAATTCATGCGTTCAACTGGAACTCTAGCCATACTGGCCACCACTTTTTCAATATCCGGCACACCCACAGTTTTTCGTTTTGCACCCGGACGCAGTCGTACCATCGATCCGGCCTCATCGATTACGTCAATTGCTTTGTCCGGCAAGTAACGCTCATTGATATATTTTTCCGAAAGTTCTGCGGCAGTTTTCAGGGATCCGGCAGTATAACGGAGTTGGTGATGTTTTTCGTATCGTGTTTTCAAACCTTTGAGAATCTTGATCGTTTCCGCGAGAGTCGGTTCATTGATGTCAATTTTCTGAAAGCGGCGTGAAAGAGCGCGGTCTTTTTCAAAAATCTTTTTGTATTCTTCATAAGTCGTGGAACCGATACAGCGAATTTCACCTTTGGCCAGCGCCGGTTTTAGTAGATTTGAAACATCCATTGATCCGCCGCTGGTTGCTCCTGCGCCAATTATTGTATGAATTTCATCGATGAATAAAATCGAGCCCGGTTTTTTTTCCAGAGCCTTCAGCACGGCTTTTATGCGCTGTTCAAAATCTCCACGGAACTTGGTTCCGGCCAGCAATGCACCAATGTCAAGAGCAAATACCTCGGTGCCTTCCATCATTTCCGGAATGTCACCATTGAAAATCTGCAGCGCAAGACCTTCCGCAACCGCGGTTTTACCAACTCCCGGATCACCCACGTAAATCGGATTGTTTTTGCGCCTTCTGCACAAAATCTGGAGGGTACGGTTGATTTCATTTTCACGTCCAATCAACGGATCAATCCGTTTTTCTTCTGCCTGCCGTGTCAAATTCTGGGTGTAAAGTTCCAGCGGATTCTGCTCGGGGCGTGTTTGCTGACCATCTTCCTCATCTTCTCCGCCTTCAAAATCATGACCGTCACTTTTTTCTTCTTCCGCGGGAACTTTGGCAATACCATGCGAAATGTAATTCAGCAAATCAAGACGGGAAATATCCTGTTTCTGCAGGAAATAAGACGCGTAAGAGCGGGATTCACGGTGAATTGCCACCAGCACATCACCAACATCCGCAGATGCCTTTCCGGAACTGTTAACATGCATGATGGCCAAATGCAGCACACGCTGGACGGCCTTTGTCTGTCGCGGCAATTTATTTTCATCAACTTCTTCCTGCTGCGAAAAGAAGTCCTCCAAATCCTGCTTGATGAGGTTTGTGTCGCCTCCGCAACTACGGATCACATTCAGTCCCGCATCATTGTGCAGCAAAGCATAGAGAATATGTTCGACGCACAAATATTCATGCCGCCGGTCAATAGCTTCACTTTGAGCTGCCATCAAACACATTTCTAAATCTTTTGTAAACATCACGTAAACTCAATTTTCTTCCATTGTTGCCTGCAGAGGATATTCGTATTGCCCTGCAAGTCCGTGCACAGATTCCACTTTTGTTTCCGCAACTTCAAAAGAGTAGGAACCGCATACTCCAATTCCGTTTTCATGAACATGAATCATAATCTGAGTTGCCTCGGTCAAACTTTTTTTAAACACGGTTTCCAGGATAAATACCACAAATTCCATGGTGGTATAATTGTCATTATGAAGCAACACTTTGTAACTCTGCGGCGGCTTCATTTTGCGCCTTGTTTTAGTCGTTAGCCGCTCTTCAATTTCAATTTCGCCCATGCGTATTTTCCTGACAACTAACTCAAAATATCAAACTAAACCAGTCTCAGCCTGTTTATTTTACACAAATTGCTTTTATGCATACAATTGCACTTTAGACCTATTTTATGCTTTGTCAATCCGTTTTTTAATAATTTTGCACTAAACTGCCTTCACTCTTACTTCCAGGGCAGAGTCAGCGTCTTTCAGAAAAACCCGACTGTGAGGTTCGGTGCTGTGTGTCAGCCACACATTTCCGCCAATAATTGAGCCCTCTCCAATCACCACGTCGCCTAAAATTGTTGCGCCGGAATAAACTATTACGTTGTTCTCAATTGTCGGGTGGCGTTTTAGGCCGGGATTAGCCAGTGAATGCTGCGGACTTAGCGCGCCCAATGTTACTCCCTGATAGATCCGAACCTGATCCTTGATAATTGTGGTTTCGCCGATCACAATTCCTGTACCGTGATCAATCATGAGACCCTTTCCAATTGTAACACCCGGATGAATGTCAATTCCTGTTTTAGAGTGGACGTGTTCAGTCATGATTCGTGGAATCAAAGGTACCCCTCTCAGGTGTAAAAAATGAGCAATTCTAAAGACGCTCACTGCCTGAAGTCCGGGATAGGCCAATACAATTTCACGTTTGCTCACAGAAGCGGGATCACCTCTTAGAATCGCGTCAACATCGTCTGAAAGAATATCACGCAGTTCTGGTAGATATTCCAAAAATTCAAAAGCAATGTTTTCAACTTGATCTCCAAATTCAGGCAGTTCCTCACAGCGTTTTCCTTCCTCAGTTGCCTTCCAGCAGAGAACCATTTCAATGGCTTCTTTGAGACGGTACAAAATGGAGACCGTGTGTTGTCCAACCACATGGGGTAAATTTAGATAATCAAAAGATTCCTGCCGTATTAAGCCCGGAAACAGGAGCACCTGAATATCTTCAACTAGCGTAACAATATTTTCCTTGGCCGGCAAATCGATGGTGCCGATATGTTCGATTTCTGGATGTTCACTATAAGATTCAATCAATGCATCGATTGTTTTTTGAAGCCTTATTTCCTGTTCAGTTGGCATAGTTTTTTTACTGTTTTGAAAATGATAATCCGGGGTCATTTCGTTTAAGAAATAATGTTCCGGAATTGAGTTGAATGAAACTAACTGTTATGCTGTAAACATAACTCACAAATGACAGTCTCGTAATAAGTCTGAAATCCACACGGTTTTAGGACTTTATAAGACGCCATCAAAAATAACCGCCGATTTAGAATGCAAAGCTACAAAAAAGAATTTGCCGAATTTCTTGTACGTGCAGACGCTCTTCAGTTTGGAGAGTTCACTCTCAAAAGCGGGCGTATTTCTCCGTATTTTTTCAACTCCTCAAAATTTAATAACGGTCCCCTGATTGAAGAGCTGGGTTTATTCTATGCCGAGGCAATTGCGGAAAATGCTCAAAACTGCACTTTGATTTTTGGCCCGGCCTACAAGGGTATCCCTCTGTGTGTTTCTTCTGCAAGTGCTTTGTCCGGCAGACTTAACAAGAATATCGGATATTTCTTTAATCGAAAAGAGAAAAAGACACATGGTGATCAGGGAATTCTTGTCGGTCAGTTGCCGCTTGCGCGGGATTCCGTGGTCATGGTTGATGATGTGATCACCGATGGACTTACAAAAATCGAGTCAGTCGCGCTGATTCGGGAACTCTGCGGGGTTGATTTTTCCGGTGTTCTTGTAGCCCTGGACCGCATGGAAAAAAATTCACATGGTAATGACGCGATTGCGGAGTTTCAGCAAAAAACCGGTGTTCCTGTCTGGTCAATCATCACGATCCGCGAAATCTGCGCATATTTGAAAAATCGAAAAATAGACGGATCAGTTGTGCTGAACGAATCTACTTTTATAAAAATTGAGAATTATCTCGCACAACACAGCGTCCGTTCTTAGTAAACAATACATCTCTTGTAACACAATCATGCAAAAAGCGCAAGAATCTGAACGAAGTATTCACCGTGCGCAAGTGACGTGGGAGCAGTCCGGGGAGGATTTGGAAATGGCCAAATCTTTTATCAAAACAAATCCGGACACCAGTTGTCTGCTGAGCAATCAAGCAGCGATCAATGCCTACAGTTCAATTTTACAGGCACTAGGTCATTTTCAGCTTCCGGCATATTCTTCAACGGAAATGCTTAATTTATGCAGTTCTGTCGCACCTGAAGTTGAAATAACACGAGTGCAGTGTGATGTACTTGACAGTGCTCTGAATCGAGATTTACTGGGACACACACGTCCAAAAAATATCCAGTTCACTCCGGCATTCGCAAAAACTTCATACGAAGCAAGCAGGAAAATTCATAAAATTGTCAAAACTTACTGGCAGAAAAACAAAGACCGATTTTTTATTCCGTGATTTGTTTTTAGCAGCTAAGCTGTCTCAACCCTTCTGTTGTTTATTTTTTTTAGAATCATGCGATCAAAGTCTGAAAATTCAGCTGTCGGCTGATTACTGAAATCTGAATGCAATTATCTTTTTTGTTCAGGCACCATGTTAACGAAATTGAGGCAAGGTCTTGCTGACCATCAACCGCGGATAAATTCTCATATCCAAAAACGTGCATCCGTGCTGATTCCTTTACTGGAATGTGAAGGTGAGCTTTTTGTCATGCTCACTCAGCGTTCAGAGAAGTTGAATTCACATGCGGGACAAGTTTCGTTTCCGGGCGGAAAACAGGATGCCCAGGACGCGAATTCGCTGGAAACTGCGCTCCGTGAAACTCATGAAGAAATTGGGCTTCTTCCGGAAAAAGTGGAAATTATCGGAACTCTGGATCAAATCCTTTCGCTCCATTATTATTTGGTCACGCCTTTTGTAGGTCTCATTCCGGATGATTTTATCCCGGTTCCGAATGAGGAAGAAATCGAAGCAGTCTTCAAGGCGCCTCTCTCATTTTTCATGAAAAGTGATCAGCACTGGACTGAGGAATTCAAAACACCGATTGCGACCGTACTCGCGCATCATTTTGATTATGAGGGTTATGATATTTGGGGGCTGACCTCTAAATTGATTTTGCGTCTGCTTGAAATCGGTTTGGGTCATGTTCCGGATTTTCCGGTACATCATCCGGACTCTCCAACCTGGATGGAAAGAACCTTGGATTATTCCGGAGATGAACTTCCCTTTGATTCAGAAGCGCTCAGCCATTCTGAACAAAGGAAGGTACATTGATAAGAGAAATCCAAGAACACCCAAAGCAATCAAAATCATTAAAATCGGCTCAATCAGCGTATTTGCCCATGCCATTATTTTTTTCAGGTGTTCCTGATTCTGTGTACCGATTCGTGCAAAACTTGAGGGAAGGTGTCCACTGGATTCGCCTAGTGCAATCATTTTGACAAACATCGGCGAAAATATTGGCACCATGGAATAAGCTTCGCGCAGCGACTTTCCGGAATCAACCGCTTCACGTACCGGAGCAATCTGTTTGCGCAGCAGTTTCGGCAGCAACTCTTCTGCAAGAGCGAGAGCCTCCTGCAGGTGAACTCCTGTGCTGAGCATGATTTCCATTCCTCTGCTGTAAAACAGCATGCGCACACTTTCCTGCAAACGCTTTCCACCGGGAATCAGATTCAGGAGCCATGACCAGCCAAGTAATCTGGAAACAAAAACAATCAGAGTTCCGGAAAGCAGCGCACCTGCAAGCCAGTTTTCCGGATGAAATCGGAGCGAGTTACTAAAATCGACAAGTATGCGCGTCAACCAAAACAACTCGTCACCGAGTCCAACGTACATTCGTTTAAACATTGGCACCATAAATATAACAGAGCCCAGCGACAGCACAAGAAAGATACTGAAGACCACCAGAGGATAATTAAGCAAACGTTTTTGTTCCCGAATTATTGATTGTTGAAACTGGTAAAAATCCAGCAGCATCCCTAGAACTTCCGGAAGCCGTCCGGAACTTTCCGCGACCTCAATCATTTTTCCGACAATCTGTGGAAAGGCGCGGTAGCGTTGTAAGGCGTTGCTTAATGAAAGTCCATTCCGTAAATCCTGGCGCATCCGGCAAAGCAGGAAACTCAAAAAACGATCCTTTTGCTCATGTAACGCAAATCCCAGAGCATCATCCAGTTCAACTCCGGATTTCAGCAGACGGTGCAGTTGCAGTAAAAATTCTGTGACTTCATTATTGTTTAAAACCCGGTGCAAACGTGTGCGCTCAATTTTCCAGAAGCGAACCCTGAAAAAACCTTCGCGCAGGAGTATTTCTTTAGCCTCGGCCAGGTTTTGTGCCTCAAGCGCGCCTTCGTGCTGAGCACCGCTCGTCTCCGTTCCTTCCCAGTAAAAATGTACCAAGTCTTTTTAATTTCTTTTCAGATTAATACTTTGAAACTCAGAAACTGTTGACCGGCACGGTATGCCGTGCCCCTACTCTGAAACTTCTTTGCCTTCATTACATATACTCCTGAAACTTTATGCTGACAAGAGAAAAGCGCCTGTTTTGAAAGATTATTACATTGGTGAAGAAAACAGAAAGTCAGTGCGGATCATGTCTGGTAATTATGCATTCAAGTAAAAAAAATGGCTTAAAGCTTACGTAGATTCGGCTGTCCAGGAGGCATTGAATTATTTCTGGATGATAAGCAAAATAGAGCTTGACATAAAGATAAGGAAAAGTGTAGGCTGTTGTTGTTACTCATGCGGTCTGTTTTTCTGCCGTTTTCACTAAACACTTTTTCAAAATAAGGGATACCTATGAAAAAGATAATCAGCATACTCTGCCTTTCATTTTTGTTTTGCGGAGGTCTCGCTTTTGCGGCCGACTCTGCGTCCAACAGAAAAGACATGTCGGTAAGATTAGGAATGAAAACCGGGCTTCATCTAATGTACTTGGTATCAGCGCCTTTTGTGCTTGAATTTCCAGGTGAAGACTTTACTTTTGGATTGGTGTACGGCTCAGGTAAATTAGAAACTACCACCACATCGACAACATATAGTTCAGGAGCATATGTAACAACAAAAACAACTGATACTTGGAAATTCAGTACAACAGAACTAACTGGAAGATATTATTTTGGAAATTCATTTAATGTTCCTTTCGGTGTAGCCATGTACAATATCCATAAGGACGATTTTAAGACTGGGGCTGCGGTTTATTCAATTGATTATACGGTTACTCAATTAAATGTCGGGCTTGGAAACGATTGGACCTTTAATTGAGTAACCGTATAATCAA
>DTUH01000218.1 GCA_012964265.1 Candidatus Lambdaproteobacteria bacterium | reverse complement strand
GGATTTTGGTGGCTACGCTCGGCCCCGGAGTCGCCAATGCGGTGAACGTGGTGGCCAATGCTTTTCAGGATCGTGTGCCGATGTTTTTTATCACGGGTTGCGTGGATGAGCGTGAAGCCATGACCTACACGCATCAGATTATTGACCATAGTGAATTGCTCAAAGCGGTCACTAAAGCAAGTATAAAAATTGTTGATGGTGCTGTGGATGTGGCAATTGACAAGGCGGTTGCCATTGCACTGGACGGTCAGCCGGGGCCGGTGCATGTTGATTTGCCGATTAGTGTTGCAGTGAAATCACAGCCGGAATGCGCCATGATAGTCTGGAGCGCTCCCTCACCTGCGGCTCCTGCAGAAGGGGCCGATTTGGAAACCGCCCGACGATGGCTCAGTGAAGCGCAACGGCCTGTGATGATTGCCGGTGTAGATGTACTGAATCAAAACTCAGAAGAAACGGTTGCTGAATTCGTAAGAGATTTCAAGGTTCCACTGATTACGACATATAAAGCTAAAGGCGTTATCCCGGAAGATCATCCGCTTGCTCTCGGCGGTGCCGGACTTTCTCCTTTAGCCGATCAGCATTTATTACCGTTGGTGCAGAAAAGCGATTTAATTATTCTGGCAGGATATGATCCGATTGAAATGCGTACCGGCTGGCGCAATCCCTGGGAGCAAAACCGGTACGATAATTGTAGAGAAAAAGTCATCAAGTTTTGCGCCGTCCCAAACATGCATTATATGCACCAGGCAGATTTGAGTTTTATCGGTCATGTCGGTGAAGGTTTGAATACTCTGAGAAAAGGAGTTTTTGCAAACCCAGTCTGGAAAAATGGAGAACCCGAAAAAGTCAGGAATGAACTGAAATCAATATTTTCCGGAACCGGAACGTCCGGCGCGGACGAAGAATGGGGACCTGCGGTGGTGATTGATGTTGTGCGAAAAGCTTTGCCACGTAACGGAGTTGCCACGGCTGACAGCGGAGCGCACCGGATATTATTGAGTCAAATGTGGGAATGTTATCAGCCTCGTGGACTGCTGCAATCCACAGCACTTTGAACGATGGGGTGCGCAGTGCTGCTGGCAATGGGTTTTCAACTGGCAGCTCAGGATCGTTCCGCACCGGACATTCCGGCGGTTGTAGCCTTTGTCGGTGATGCCGGAATGGAAATGGTTTTGGGCGAATTGGCGACTTTACGGGATTTGAAATTACTGGTCGTAATTGTAGTCTTTATTGATGAATCATTGGCTTTGATTGAACTGAAACAACGCAAGTCAGAATTGCCGAATCTCGGTGTTGATTTCGGCGCAACGAATTTTCCTGCCGTGACTGAGGCTTTGGGTGGAATAGGACATTGGATTTCAAGCCGTGACGAATTGATTGAGGCTTTGGATGGTGCATTTGAACGCGAAACATTTACGTTACTGGCTTGCAGAATTGGTGAAAAGGTTTACGATGGACGCTTCTAATTGGGGCTGTCAGGCCACTGCGTTACTCCTTGTTTAATTAGTTTCGCAGGTTCTGCTACGTCGAATGCTTTATGGCATCCTGTGCTGCTCCCTCCTGTATTTTCTAAATGCTGTTGCATTTTGTTTTCAGATATCTCTTCAAAATATGAATTCCAAGCTTATTCATTTTTCGGGAATTTGCGGTACAGGAATGGCTTCGCTGGCAGTGCTGTTAAAAAAACGTGGTCATCAGGTACGAGGTTCAGACGAAAATGTTTATCCACCGATGAGTGATTTACTCGCGCAAAATAACATAACAGTACAAAATGGTTATGCCGAAAAAAATTTGAATACTGTTCCGGATTTGGTTGTAATAGGAAATGCTCTCTCAAGAGGAAATCCTGAAGTTGAGACTGTTTTAAAGCGCAAACTGCCTTATATTTCAATGGCGGAATTACTTAAAGAGTATTTCATTCGTGGTAAAACTTCGCTGGTAGTAACAGGAACTCATGGCAAAACGACTACGTCTTCTTTACTCGCCTGGGTTTTTGAGTGTGCAAAAAAAACCCCGGGATTCATGATTGGAGGAATTGCTGAAAATTTCGGGACAAGTTGCCAAGATAGGCCCGGTAAATTTTTTATTACGGAAGGAGATGAGTACGACACAGCATTTTTTGACAAGCGTTCAAAATATTTTCATTATCTTCCGGATCAATTGATACTTAATAATCTCGAATTTGATCATGCAGATATTTTTGATTCACTTGAAGACATTAAAAATTCTTTCCGGATGATGCTGCGTCTCATTCCTGAAAACGGACTGATTGTCGCAAATGGAGATGATGTAAATGTGCAAAATGTTCTCGAGTCAGCATATACTCCTGTGGTTAAATTCGGTTTTGGAGAAGCATGTGATGTGAGAGCGCTAAATGTCGAGACCGGCGAATCCGGAACCAAATTTGAAGTACTAAACAAAGGTCAAAAATATTCTGCTCAGACACAAAAATTTGCTTTAAGACTTTCCGGAGCATTCAATGTGTTAAATGCTTTGGGAGTGATTATACTGGCTCGGCACAATGGAATTTCGGATAAAACAACACAGGCAGCTTTTGATTCATTCAAAAGTGTCCGTCGACGTCAGGAATTACGGGGTGAAGCAAACGGGATTGCTGTTTATGATGACTTTGCACACCATCCGACGGCAATTCGTGAGACCATCTCCGCGATTAAACAAAAACATAAGGGGCGCCGCCTGATTGCTGTTTTTGAACCACGTAGCAATACCAGCGTTAGAAACATACATCAAAATTCCCTGATTGATTCATTCAAGGAAGCAGATGAAGTTATATTAACATCACTGCATCGACTGGAAAAAATTCCCGCAGAGCAGCGTCTGCAGATTAAGGAGGTTTTGAAATCATTGATTAATAAAAAAATTTCTGCCTATGAATTTCCTGAAGTAGAGAAGATAATTGAACATCTGAAAACAAATTGCCGTTCGGGAGATGTTGTCTTAATCATGAGTAATGGAAAATTCGGCAATATTCATCAGCGTTTGCTGGAGACACTTTAACAGTTTAAAAGGACAAAATGGCTATACGAGAACACTCGATTTATGATTGTATTGTAAGTAATGCCCAGAGTTTTCCCAATGAAACAGCACTGGTCTCAGGTGAATTACGTCTCACTTTTGCCGATGTTCCGCTTCACGTAAATTGTCTGGCACGCGGACTGCGGAATATGGGTTTCGAGAAAGGAGACAGGATTGCGGTGCTCTTAAATAATTGCGCCGAATATGCGTTGCTTTTGGCTGCCTGTACGCGTATCGGGCTAATTGCAGTTTGTTTGAATACCCGTACAAGTGCTGATGAAATGCGTATGGTGCTTGAAAATACAAAACCTAAAGCTTTGCTCTTTCAAACGAGTTACGAGCAGCAAGCGGAAGCACTACGTGATTTACTTCCCGCACGTCAGTTGTACAGCATAGATGAAGCTTCAATACTATCGACTTCTTTTGACCAGTTTATCGATGAAGATCCTTCTCCGCTCATTAAGCCCCAACCAGGGGTGGATGAAGGTTGGTTGATTATTCCAACTGCAGCAGTGGACGGCATTCCTAAAGGAGCCTTGCTCAGTCAACGTAATGTGCTTGCTTCTGCAGCTGTTCATCTTCAGCATTTTGGACGTGAAGCGATCAAAGGGCATTTGGCGGCACTGCCAATTTTTCACGTAATGGGACTGACTTCTTCCTGGGCGACTTTCATCAGTGGCGGGAAAAATGTTTTACTAAAACAATTTGATAATAAACTTGCGGTGCAATTGATTGATGTGGAAAAATTGACATATTTCGGTTCGTTTCCGCCGGTGCTGGAACGCATACTGGATGCTGCAAAAGAAATGGATTCAGGATTGGAAAGTTTAAAGGTGGTATACGGATTGGAAGGGCCGCAGAATATTCAGCGACTGCATGATGAAACCGCTGCTGTATTTTGGACAGGTTTTGGACAAGCAGAAACCACGGCTTTTGTGACCGCTTCTCCGGCTGCTGAACGTACGGGGTCTTCCGGAAGAGCGACTTTGATTAACTCTGTTGCAATTGTAAATGAAGTCGATGAACCAGTACCAACCGGGGAAGAGGGCGAAATTGTGGTGCGGGGCGAAAATATTTTTCTCGAATACTGGGATAGGCCCGAAGCGACAGCCTATGCACAGCGTAATGGTTGGCACCACACCGGAGACATTGGACGGTTTGATAAAGATGGTTACCTGTGGTACGTCAAACGTAAAGCGGAAAAAGAATTAATTAAAACCGGTGGTGAAAATGTCTATCCGGGAGAAGTGGAATCGGTTTTGCTGAAGCATGCTGAAATTATCAACTGCTGCGTAATTGGTGTTCCGGATAAAACCTGGGGTGAAGCTGTAAAAGCGGTCTGTGTACTCAAGGAAGGATCTAAGCTTTCTGTAGAAGAAGTGCGAGACCATGTCGGCGGACAGATTGCCGGATTTAAGAAACCAAGAAAAGTAATTTTTGTGGAAGAACTACCTCACGAAAAGGATGTAATGGATCGCGAGGCAGTAAAAGCTAAGTGGGGAGAATGATGGAAAAACTCATTCCGGAGTCACGTAAGCTGAAGTGATGCCGCCATCTACCACAAATTCAGTTCCGGTTGTATAGGAGGATTCATCCGAAGCCAGGTACAAAGCGGCCTGCGCCATTTCCTTTGCTTCACCGAAACGTCCCATGGGAATATGAACCAACCGCTTTTGTTTTTTGGCTTCAGTATCGAGAAATTTCATCAGCAACTCTGTCCGCAAAGGTCCCGGACAAAGCGCATTGACCCGGATGTTTTCACGAGCATGAATTACTGACAATTCACGAGTCAAGGAAATCACTCCGCCTTTGCTGGCGGTGTACGCTACCTGTGGAGTTGCCGCTCCCATCAGCCCCACGAAAGATGCGGTATTTATGATAGATCCTCCACCTGCGCGCTGCATCGCGGCAATTCCGTATTTACAGCCAAGGAAGACGCCTTTTAAATTGATAGCCATCGTTAAATCCCAAACCTCCTCTTCGGTCACGAGTGCATTGTCATCGCGGCTGTCCATGATTCCGGCATTGTTAAACATCACATTCAGTTTGCCAAATTGATCTTCTGCAGCCTTTACCATAGATTCGCAGTCTGCTGCTTTCGAAATATCAGCATGGGCATAAATCGCTTCGCCTCCAGCAGATTTAATTTCTGAAACTGTTTTTTCTCCTTCAGCATCGTTAACGTCAACAGCCACAATTTTTGCACCTTCTTTTGCAAATAATAAAGAAGCCTCTTTCCCGATTCCACTTGCTGCACCCGTGATGAGGGCAACTTTGTTTTCTAATCGCATTTTTATTCTCCTGTAATTAATTTAAATTCTTTCAAAATATCGTTTTAATTCCCAATCCGTTACTGCGGATTCAAAAGCTTCAACCTCGGTACGGTAAAAATGGATGTAGTGCTGATGCACTGCATTGCCAAAGGTTGTTTTAGCAAATTCGCTTTGCTCAAACAAAACCAATGCTTCACGAAGTGATTTTGGAACTTCAGGAAGTTCTTCTGCCGAATAAACATCACCTTCAAACATCGGTGGCGGTTCGGTTTTGTTGCGGATTCCATCGAGTCCGGAAGCCATTGCTGCTGTATAAACAAGATACGGATTACAATCTGCTCCTGGAATTCGGCATTCAATTCTTAGACTTGGACCCTGTCCAACAACTCGAAATCCGGCGGTACGGTTGTCGTGACACCATGCCATCCGAGTCGGAGCCCAGGACTTCGCTTCATACCGTTTATATGAGTTGATCGTTGGTGCATAAAAGACCATCAGCTCCGGCATGTATTTAATCCAACCTCCAAGAAACCAGCGGAAAGTTTCGGAACATTTAATTGGTCCTTCAGTTAAATTTCCTGGAAATGCATTTTTATCATTTTCCCATAAACTTAGATGAATGTGACAACTCGAACCCGGTTGACCATCTTTGTACTTGGCCATGAAAGTCACACTGATTTCCTGCTGATCGGCGACTTCTTTGAGACACTGTTTGTAGAGTGCATGACGGTCAGCCATCGTTAAGACTTCGGCATAGCGTACGTTCAATTCATGTTGACCCAGGGCTGCTTCGCCTTTTGAATTTTCGACAGGAATTCCGGAATCACGCAGATGTCTTCTCACTGCTCCGTTAAAATGCTCTTCTCTTGTGCCCTGCAGGGAATGGTAATCTTCAACATACCATCCGGCAGGTTTTAACTGTGTGTAACCGTTTTCGGCTGCATCCTGGAAAGAATTCTGGAAGATAAAATATTCCAGTTCAGAACCGGCTTTGGCTGTGAATCCGAGCTCATTTGCAGAATCTACCTGTTTCCTGAGCATTGAACGGGGAGCAACTTCGGTTAATTCATGCGTCTCATTTTCTCTAACGTCACAGAGAACCATCGCACTGCGCTCCAGCCAACTTACTTTGCGCAAGGTATTGAAATCAGGTACCAAATGAAAATCTCCGTACCCGCGTTCCCAATTGGTATATTCATATCCGGAAACTGGTTCCATTTCCATGTCGACTGTTACCAGATAATCACAACAGTGGGTTCCGTTTTCAACAGCATCTTCCAGAAAGAACTCTGCGTCAAAACGTTTGCCCATAAAGCGCCCGTACAAGTCTGTAAAGACAACGATAACAGTATCGATGTCTCCGGTTTCGACTTGTTTCCGAAGTTCTTCCACCGTCAACATTCCGTAAACTTTCATGTGGTTTCTCTGCAAAAAATTATTTCAAAATATCGTTTTAATTCCCAATCCGTGGTTTCTGCTTGTCCAAAATAGTGTTAATACCAATCCTCAATGCGCAGATTTTCAATTCTCTCAAACTCTACGGTATTGTGAGTGACTAAAATCGCCTGGTGGGCAAGTGCTGTTCCTCCTATCAACAAGTCATAGGGGCCTATAGGTGTTCCCTGCTTTTCAAGTTTGACACGAATTGCAGCAGAAACCTTTGCCTCTCTATCACCAAACGGGATGATGTTGACCAATGAAGTCATTTCACGCAACTGCTGAGTCCTTTTCCTGGGAGCTAGGGATTTTGCGATGCCGACTTCCAGTTCAAATAATGAGATTGCTGGAATTCCTATATCTTTTGGAGGTTTACTAAAAAGATTTTGAGCAACATTCCCTGTTTCTTTGAAATAGTAAATCAACGTGTTGGTGTCTAAAACGTACATCACCAACTTTCACGGTTGGAGTCAGTACTATGAAAACTCCTGATATCTTCCAAACTTGGAAAATCTTTCCAAGCCCCTGCAAGATTTTTGACCGAAACCGGCCACTCCTCTACGATTTTTTCTTTTATTAAATTTGCGATCCACTTACTTTGAGATAGATGCATCGCCTTTGCCGCTGTACGCATTTTAACGTCTACTTCATCTTCCAGATAAATAGTAACCTGTCCCATATTTCCTCTATTATTATTTATATGTGGAATTATATGTGTTTTGAGAGAAATGTCAATATTATTTTAATTTCTGCTCACTTCCCGTAAATTAGATTCGGCAGCCACAAAGCAATTTGGGGGTAGAGCATGATCAAGGCCAGACCCAGCGTCATTATCAGCACAAATGGAATAATAGAACGATAAATGTCAACCAATGTAATTTCTTTCGGTGCCATGGCCCGCATCAAAAACAGGTTGTATCCGAACGGTGGTGTCATGTAAGCAATTTGACAAGTGACAGTGTATAAAACACCATACCAAATTGGATTGAATCCGAGACTGATGACCAGAGGCACATAGAGTGGAGCCACGATAACAAGCATAGCAGTGTCATCCAAAAACATGCCCATAATTATATATGACAGTTGCATCATAATCAGAACTCCCCATGGAGACAAATTCCACTGCTCCAGAAAAAGGGATTCTATTGCATGTACAGCTCCGAGTCCATCAAAGACAGCACCAAAACAAAGTGCCGCCAAAATGACCCACATGAACATGCAGCTCACGCTTAACGACTTGTGCAGAGTGTCATCCAAAACCTTACGGGTCAACCGACCTTTGAATAAAGCCGCAAGTGTAGCTGCACCTGCACCAACAGCAGAGCTTTCAACAAGGCTGGTTACACCCAGCATGAAGAGTCCTGTCATTGAAAAAATAATGACTAAAGGTAAAATGCCGGCTCGTAATAGACTGAATTTTTCACTCCAACTGATTTCTCGGCGTTCTTCCACTGGAAGAGCCGGCCCCAAATGAGGCTGAAGTTTGCAGCGAATTGTAATGTAGATGATAAACAGACCAGCTAAAAGCAGTCCCGGAAATACTCCTGCCAGCCAGAGTTGTCCCACAGGTTGGCGGGCAATCATACCATAGAGAACCAGTACTACACTGGGAGGGATCATTATACCAAGCGAACTTCCGGCTTGAATAACCCCTGTTACCATGACTTTATTATAACCGCGCTTAAGCATTTCCGGAAGCGCGATACTTGCTCCTACGGCCATTCCGGCTACGCTCAAACCATTCATTGCTGAAATAGCAACCATTAGAATCACTGTTCCAATGGCCAATCCTCCGTTGAGCGGTCCCATCCAAACATGGAACATTCGATAAAGGTCACCGGCAATTCCGGACTCAGAAAGCATGTAGCCCATGAAAATAAACAAGGGCAGGGTCATAAGCGGATACCAGTTCATCAGCACGAATGCCGCATTAAAAGGCATTTCTGAGCCTCCGTCTCCCCATAAAAAGAGGGAAAATACAGCACCGACAAAACCAATTGCTCCAAAAACGCGCTGACCTGTGAGCAGCATGACCATCATTGATGAAAACATCAAGAGGGCGATCATTTCGTAACTCATGCTATTTCCTCCCCCCTGGATGTTGCTATGTCTCTAAATAAAACAGCAACTGCCTGGAGCAGCATCAGTACAA
>DTUH01000217.1 GCA_012964265.1 Candidatus Lambdaproteobacteria bacterium | reverse complement strand
TTGAAAATGATTCAGGCCGAAATCCAGATTTCTAACCTCAAGGCACAGAAACCCGTTCCGGTAAATCCGCTTCAGGTCGGTAATCGGGTTGTAATCTTTACGGAATTTCAGGAGGGGCTTAAACTGGCAAGTATGCTGCAGGATTTGGTGGAAGAAGGACCGGGTGCAGTGACACTCTGCATTTCCACGGAAATCGAGGGTTTGGAAGATAACTCACCTCTCTTGGAACAGCGTACCTCACTCATTGCTGTGGAAGGGCGCTTGGGGAATCTCCAGATCACCCTGGAACCGGACCCCTTGACGAACGGAGGCTCACAAAAGCGCTTTGACTTGAAGGCTGACCAACTGGTTATTTTGACTAAAACCCAGCCTCCGGGCGTGAAAAGGCGGACGGGGGTTCATTTGCTGTCCAGCGCCGAAAGCGAAATTCTGGAAGAAACGGCAAGGCAGGTTCGGGAATTAGTTGGAAACTTCCACAAGCCGGAACATTTGACTTATGACCAGTCAATTTGCGCAGGTGGAGACAAAGGGATCGAAACTTGTGGTCTCTGTATCACCTCTTGTCCCTATGACGCCATTTCCCGACAGACTGAAAATCGACTGCGAATTCAAGTGGATCACCTGACCTGTGAAGGCTGCGGGGCTTGTGTTTCAGCCTGCCCCACCTCGGCTCTGCAATTCACAGAACCGACTCCCCAAGAAATTTATACTCGAATGGCGACTCTGCTGGATTCCTCAAACGAGAAACATGCTCAGGCAGATCCTCCTGTTATTGTATTCCATTGTGAAGAAATGGGACGTAAGGTGTTGGAAACCGCAGGGCGGACTCAACTGTCATATTCCTCTGGGGTACTACCGGTGGAGGTGCCTTGTCTGCGTTATGTGTCCGAATCCAACATGCTTGCGGCCATGTCTCTGGGAGCTGCCGGAGTTGGACTACTCGGTTGTGAAAATTGTCCAAACGGCGAGCGTGAATTGCTCTTTCAAAAATATGATTTTACACAGTTAATTTTACAGCATTTTGACCTGGGGCAAGATCGTGTGAGAATTATTACTGCTGAAGAAGGTATGGAAGCCGATACGATTGGGGCCGTCAATGAATTTGTCACTCAGTTAAGTGATGCTCCATTGGTTCGCCGCTGGAGTACTCCCCGTCAAACAGAGAATCGTGCCATCCTGGCCGATGTGCTGGAAGGTTTTCTTGAACAAACTGGCAAAGAATCTGGAAGAATTGAGCTTTCATCAAACTTGCCCTTTGCTCTGGCTGAAGTCAACGAGTCCGGGTGCACCCTGTGCCGCTCCTGCGCAAATGTCTGTCCTACAAATGCCTTTAAGTTTGAAGAAGAGGACAACAGTCTGCATTTCAAGCACATCAACTGTGTGGGGTGTGGACTTTGCGAGCAGGTCTGTCCGGAAAATGTTATCACCCTCAAGCGAGAGTTGGTTCTAGAGAAACCATCTCTTGACTATTCATTAGTCGCTGAGGATGAAATGATCACTTGTGCAAAATGCGAAAAACCCTACATCAATCGAAGGGCTCTGGAAGCTGTTGAGTCGAAGCTGTTCGAGATTGAATCCTTAAAATCCACCTTTTCCGGAAATCGCAAGAACATCCTCAGAATGTGTCCAGACTGTCGCACAGTGGTAGCAATGATGGAGATTGATAAAGGATGGGAGCCTTGAGATGAACGAAGTCCGAAGAAAACACCGCGGGAAGAAACGCGGCAAAAGCAAGAACAAGGAATTCATGGATGCTGCCCTTGATGCTTTTATTCGAGACCAGTCCTTACAAAAATGGCATGAAGTTGACGGGTTACGGGCAGGGGCGGAAATTGATACCATACAAGCTTTAAAATCTTCATCCGAATTTCTTGCAAAAGGTCCCTACCGTGAAATTTGGCAGCGCTGGTGGCGGCAGGAAGTGATTGATCAGAAACAAGGCGCCAACGAAATTTTGTTTGCACAAATTGAAAACGCGGTGCTGGGTGCTGTTTTGGAGGAGCGTGAAGAGCGAAAGCGTTATCCGGATTCCTTGCTTGAGGATAGTTTTGAATACAAAGAGCTCATTGCCAGACAAATGGAACATCTGTTGTTTGAAGCAGGGGGTGAAATTGAGGAAGAAATTTAGGGAGGAGAAGCCATGACAGTTGACAAGGAGTTAGCGGAGCTTCGTCAAAAGTACTACGGTCTGTTTGTACATCTTTTTTGGAAAGAGCCAGATACGAAATTTCTGCTTTCCTTGCTGGAAGGAATTGCAGAACGGACTGAAGGAACTGCAAGGTTGTCTCCGGTGATGGCCGAAGGCTGGCAATGCATCCACCGTTATCTCGAAACAAACGACCCAAATGAGGTTGAATATGAATTCGTCCAGTTGTTTATAGGACCCCACAAACCGGATGTCCTCCCCTACGAATCTTACTATCTTGCAGGCAGTGTGTTTCAGGCTCCACTGGCGGCAGTACGTGGTTTTATGAAGGAGGTAGGTCTGGAAAAAAAGGAAGGTGAATTGCCTGAGCCGGAGGACACCCTTGGATTCGAACTGGAAATCATGAATTGGCTCATCAGCAAACAAACCAACTCGAAAGATTCGGAAGAAGAAGAGCGGTGGCTTGAGTTTCAAGCATATTTCTTGAAAAAACATCTACTTGTCTGGGCTCCCTCTTGTACTCAAACTCTCGAATCAGCGCCTCATGCCGATTTTTACAAAGGCGCCGGCATGTTGCTGCGCGGTTTTCTCGAGATTGAAAAGCAACTCTTCCATGATCGTGGGCCCAAAAAGATTGAATCGATTGAGGCAGCCCAAAATCGCTACGGAAAAAGAAGGGACTGGAAAGGTCCGGTGTTTGAGGCTGTCCCTCCATCTGAAGGTGACTCCTGAAATCAGTGTGTAGGTCTCGCATCCGTATCCAGGAAATTGATCCTGTCCCTTAAGCGAACGTCTAACTCTATTGCCTCGCCTTACCTGAATGCTTCAACTGGATGGATGAACAATGCTAATTTCTATGGTTTTCTTTAGCAGGTTCTCAAAGCTCCTGTCTTGAACCGCATATAGAGATTGGTCTTTAAACGTATGAATTATTATTTGAATAAATTCAATTCTCCTTGTTTAAATGAAGTCTAAAGCTGACATCCGCATGCGCGGATTCCTGAAGCGTACTCCTGTAAAAACTTTGCTTGCACTGATCAGAGAACATTCTCGGTTGTTATCTTCAGAGGACATTCTCACTTTAGAAGCAAGCGGGCGCATCTTGGCAAAGGATATAATTTCACCTGTTAATGTACCAAACTTTGATCGGTCAGCCATGGACGGATATGCACTGGATGCGGAATCGACTTTTGGCGCGTCAACTTACAATCCGTTAATGTTTAATGTAGTCGGTCAAGTCACTCCAGGAGAAACGTATGATGCTGTAATTCAGACCGGTGAAGCTTTGCGCATCATGACCGGTGGTCCTCTTCCAACAGGCGCGAATGCTGTGTTGATGGCAGAACATGCCGAATTGACTGGCGACCAAATTCAAGTTCTGGAAGCAGTTCCTCCTGGGAAACATGTAAGTCAAATTGGTGAAGATATTCAAAAAGACCAGACTTTGCTTAAGCAAGGGAGGTGTCTACGTCCGCAGGACATTGCCGTGCTGGCCAGTGTCGGCCTTAAAAAAATTAAAGTTGTCCGGAAACCGGAAGTAGAATTATTGATCACCGGAAATGAATTGTTAAAACCCGGAGAGCAAGCTGGTGGCGTAAAAATAATTGATTCCAATTCGGTAATGTTGGCTCCATTAATTGAACGCGATGGAGGAGTTTTGAAAGATATTCAACATCTTCCGGATGATCGGGATTTACTCCGGAAGCATTTAAGTCAGAGCAGTGCAGATTTAATTTGCATGACTGGTGGGACTTCGGTGGGAATTGAGGATCATGGGCCAACTTTGGTTGATGAACTTGGTGAATTACTGGTGCACGGAATTCCGATGCGTCCCGCCGCGCCCACAGGATTTGGACTGATTACCGGAAGCTCAGATGGCAACATGAAAAAAGTATTTCTGCTTCCGGGCAATCCTGTTTCATGTTTGTCAGCTTATGATTATTTTGTTGGGCGTTCGTTGAGGTTGATGGGTGGACGTTCTGAAGATTGGCCTTATCGAACTAAAATGGTGAAACTGGCCACTAAAATTTCTTCGCAAATAGGCCGGATTGAATACGTGCGTCTCCGGATTGAAAACGAGCGAGCTTTTTTTATTGCGGCCGGCGGTGCATCGATTTTATCTTCTACAACTCAAGCAGACGGTTTTCTGCTGACAGAAGAAGAATCGGAAGGATTTGCAGAGGGTGAAGAAGTACAAGTGTGGCTTTATGATGCATAGTGTATCTGCATTAATCGATGATGTAATTTTATAAAAGTGAAAACACCAACTTGTTTGTCGCAAATGTAATGAGAATTTTTTAAATATTTTATGAAAAAAATACTAATTGGATTTCTATTATATATATTCAGTGCAGGGATTCTTATCGCAGAACCTATCCGTTTAGCAACAACAACCAGTACCGAAAATTCTGGACTGCTCAAAGTGATCATTCCGCTTTTTGAAAAACAGACCGGCAATGTTGTGCATGTGCTTTCCGTCGGAACTGGACACGCCTTGCGCCTGGGCCAGGACGGAAACGTGGACGTGGTATTGGTTCATGCTCCAAAAGCAGAACTGCGATTTGTTGAAGCTGGATATGGTGTAAATCGGCGTAGTGTGATGGTCAATGATTTTGTTATTGTCGGTCCTGAAAATGATCCTGCAGAAATAAGTGTAGAAAATGATTCGGTGAGAAGCATTCAAAAAATTGCACGTGGCAAACACATTTTTGTTTCACGTGGCGATGATTCAGGCACTCATAAAAAGGAACTTTCTCTCTGGGAAAAAGCAAAGTTGAAACCGGAAATTTCTTGGTATCGTGAAGTAGGTCAGGGCATGGGGCGTGTGCTGCAAATGGCAAACGAATTGAATGCTTATACAATTTCTGATCGTGGAACCTGGCTGGTTATGCGCTCAAAGTTGTCTCTTAAATTGTTGACTGCAGGAGATACTGAACTGCAAAATCCTTACAGCATTATTGCTGTGAATCCGGCTCGCTATCCGCGAATTAATTATTTGGGCGCAATGTCCCTGATTGCATGGCTGACCTCAGTAGAGGGGCAAAATCAGATTCGAAAATTCCGTTTGGAGGGCCAACCGTTGTTTATTCCCACTGCAATAAAAAACTAAAATGAACGGTTTGCTTTTAACTACTCAACAAGCATTGCAATTGCTGCTATCCGGCGATGCAGAATTATGGTCGATCGTGATGCTTTCCTTTTCGGTTTCACTCAAAGCGATTTTGATAACGACTCCATTTGCGCTGTTAGTCGCCTTTGCGTTGAACCATGGTAATTTTCCAGGCAGAAGAATCATTCTTGCTTTTTTTAATTCTCTGCTTTCTGTACCCACAGTTGTCATCGGATTATTCCTGTACGTAATGTTGACACGGCAAGGTCCTTTTGGAGATTTGAGGTTATTATTCACACAAAGCGCAATGGTAATTGGACAGATGATTCTTTGCTTTCCGGTCCTGGTAGCCTTGGGTTATGCCGCGATTCAGGCATCGGATCGTCGAGTATGGGAAACTTCCCGTACCCTGGGTGCGCCAACCTGGTTTACAATCTTGACCGTATTTTATGAAGTCCGTTTCGGTTTGTTGGCTGCAGTTCTCACCGGTTTTGGAAGAATTATTTCTGAGGTGGGAATTTCGATGATGGTTGGCGGAAACATCATGGGATATACCCGCAACATTACTACCGCCATTGCCCTTGAAACCAGTAAGGGAGAGTTTGCGCAAGGAATTGCGCTGGGAATTGTTTTATTGGCTCTGGCTTTTCTGCTGACCGCTTTATTGAGCTATCTTCAAGGGAGCAAGGAGTTGACAGCATGAACGAACCGTTGTTTATTTTTCGTGGTATAGAAAAGTCGTTTGCCGAAAATGAAATTTTGCGCAAGGTGGATTTGTCTTTGTATCCGGCAAAATGCATTTTGCTCTCAGGAAAAAACGGATCCGGAAAAACTACTTTACTCAAAATAGTTGCCGGCCTTGAAAAACCTGATGTTGCGGAAATCGAATATGCCGGAAAAACAAACAGTTGGAAAAAAGCAATCCGCAGCATTCGTAAAGAAATAATTTATCTGCATCAGCAACCATTTTTGTTCAGCGGTAATGTTGAATCAAATGTTGCTTATGGTTTACGCTTCACTTCTTTAAACCGTAAACAGTGCCGGGAATCCGTAATTAAGGCGCTTGAATGGTCCCGACTTTCTGACTTGGCGAAAATTCAGGCAAATACTTTATCCGGAGGAGTTCAACAGCGGGTTGCTTTTACACGTGCCTGGATTTTAAAGCCCAAAGTTTTGCTGCTGGATGAACCGATGTCCAATATGGATCAAGAATCAAGAGAACAAGCGTTTTTTTTATTATGCCGCATGAAATCAGCAGGAATGTCAATTGTGATTACAAGTCATGTACCGCAATATTTCTATGGCCTGGCCGACGTACAGTTTCATCTATCAAATGGTAAATTGGTACAGAGCGAATTGTCGGCATGCAATGACAGTCCATGATGAAATTTTGCATTTGAAACAATAAATCGAATCCGGAGTTTTTGCATTATGTTACTACAATCTCCTCCACTTCTTGGATTTTGTGCTTATAGCGGAACCGGAAAAACAACCCTGCTGACTCGGTTGATTCCGATACTGAACAGACAAGGCTTAAAAATTGGTCTTGTCAAACATGCGCACCACCAGTTTGATATTGACCATCCGGGAAAAGACAGCTATGAGTTGCGTAAAGCAGGAGCATGTGAAATGATGGTGGCCTCAGCCAAGCGCTGGGCTCTCGTTCATGAGTCACCTGAAGGAAAAGTAGAACCGACTCTGGAAGAATTATTGCCGCACCTGTCTTTGGGTGAATTGGATTTGGTTTTGGTTGAGGGTTTCAAACATGAGCCGCTGACAAAGATTGAATTACACCGGCCAAGTCTGGGCAAACCGTATTTATTTCCGACCGACACGGATATAATTGCCTTGGCTACAGACCTGGCTCCCAGCGAAGAAATTCAAATTTCGGTTTTAGATTTGAATAATATTGATGAAATTGCAGAATTCATCATGCAACGTTTTATACGGTAACATTTTAAAATTTGGGATAATACCGTCAACGGAATGGTAAAAAGTCCTAAACGCGTGTCATTTCGAGTGAAGCGAAAAATCCGACTAAGCTACTGCACTAATATCATTAAGACTTCTCTCTAAGGTCGAAATGACAAATCTTGGATTTCAGACTTTTTGTGAGACCGTCAAGGGGATTGCCAAAGAAAAGCGTCTGCTAATACTAAATTGCCTCTCAAACACTTAATTCAGCTTTGCTTCGCCTTTCATGCAGTGAAATATTTTCATTATCATTGCCGGAAGTTTCGAGACGGGAACCGGATTTTTCCGCAGGTTTTGCGTCAAAAATCAATGTGTCTGCACCACTGTACACCAAAAAGTGTTTTCCTCCAGCGCGGGCAATGGTTGTTACCCCCAGTTTTTTTGAAAGCTCCATTCCCATTTGTGTTATTCCGGCACGTGAAAACAAAACCGGAATTCCCATTTGCGCGACTTTGATAACCATTTCTGAGGTCAGGCGTCCGGTTGTGTAAAATAATTTATCGGAACCGTCAATGCCTTCCAAAAGCATGTGCCCCGCAATGGCGTCTGTAGCGTTATGACGGCCGACGTCTTCAATAAAAACTTCAATGTTTTCACCTTCGCATAAAGCACAGCCGTGAACGGCCCCTGATTTTTTATAAACCTCATTATATACCCGTATATTATGCAGCAGACGGTAAAATGAAGATTGTAATAAAGTTGGTCTTGGTAAGTTTATATCTTCCAAATTTTCCATTATATCGCCGAAAACGGTTCCTTGTCCGCATCCTGTAGTCACGGTACGTTTATTTAATTTTTCCTCCCAATTTTCACTTCCGTTCCGGGTGACCACAACCGCGGAGTCAATGTCCCAATCAACTTGTACAGCTTTTATTTCTTCTACATTTTTTATGAAACCCTGGTTGTGCAGATAGCCGATTACCAGTAACTCAGGATATTTTCCCAGTGTCATCAGGGTGACGATTTCCTGTTTGTCCACATAGATTGTCAGCGGACGTTCTCCGGTGATGTGGATTTCACGGGTGTTTCCATACTCATCCATTACCGAAACCGGATATGAGGCTTCGATTCCGGCACTTGTCATTTCAGGTCGGTAATTGTTGTTTTGTTGCTTCATTGAATCTCCAAATTATTAACAGTCGCCTTGAGTGTTTGAGTTCTTATTATCTTTCTGTAAAAAATCATTTACCCTTAAAGTCAAAACACCACACTCTACAAATGCAGCGTCATTGCTGATCAACAAATCACAGCTGTTTTCTTTTGCGCAATAACACTGCAAAGTATCCTCAAAATCCTGTCCAGCGGAATTTTGACAGTGTTTAACAGCCTGATCGATCACACTTCGTCCAAATGGAACAATCTGCCAGTTGGCGGTCATCCATCGAATGAACTCTAAAACCGCCGGTTTATCATGGATAACGTAGTAGATAGTACTCAGCATATCCTCGCTGACTACAATCCTGGTTTCCTTCTCGACCAGTTTTGCCATCAGTTGTTTTGCTTGCGCATGACCTTTGCGATGACGATCCAATAATTCCAGCACCACATTTGTATCCAAAAAAACTACTTCCATCAATAACGGCTTTTCTTTTGCTCCATCAAATCTTGAATGGACTTTTCACCCAATTCACCATCGGCAATTCCTGCAAATTGTAGAGTGTGATGTTTTGACTTTAA
>DTUH01000216.1 GCA_012964265.1 Candidatus Lambdaproteobacteria bacterium | reverse complement strand
CAGGTCAACACTCCTGGTATTTAGCTAGACAAATCAATAATTTTAAAAATGGAATTCGCGGATCGCATCTTAATGACATTACCGGAATGCAAATGCGCCCGATGGCAATGAGCCTTATCACAGATCAAGACGTGGAAGATGTGGTTGCGTATATCGAGACACTGAATGGTCGAGTTGTACACACCGGTTTAGCAGGAAATATCCAGGCTGGAAAAACATCTTATGCAGTTTGTGTCACTTGTCATGGTGCAAACGGCGAAGGTAACAAAGCACTGAATGCTCCAAAAATTGCCGGAATGCCTGATTGGTATGTTGAAAGGCAATTAAATAATTTCAAAAACGGAATCCGCGGAGTTCATGCTAAAGATATCTATGGCCAGCAGATGCGCCCCATGGCGATGACACTCGCAAACGATGAGGCGGTTCGTAATGTGACTGCTTACATCGCTTCTTTAAAAGGAACAGCAAAAGCTAAACCGGTTGCAGTGAAGGTCAGCACTGCAGTAACGGTGGTGCAGACTCCTGTCAGCGAACCACTTTATGCACCCTGTGCTTCATGTCATGGCTCGGAAGGAGAAGGAAATCAAAAACTTGGGGCTCCGCGCTTGGCCGGACAGCATGGATGGTATCTCAAACGACAATTAAGCAACTGGCGTGACGGTATACGCGGAACACACTCTGAAGATGTTTACGGAATGCAGATGCGACCAATGGCAATGACTTTGGTAAACGAGGCCGCCTTGAACAAGGTTGTGAAATTTATCGGCACACTTCAAGGTGCACCATTAAAGCCTATGATTAAGGGAAACACAGGCGCCGGCAAAACAAGTTATGTAACCTGCATCGCTTGTCATGGGGCACAGGGTGAGGGTAATAAAGCTCTGAATGCACCGAAAATTGCCGGACTTCCTGACTGGTATGTTGCAAGGCAGCTTAGCAGTTTCAAAAAAGGAATTCGGGGTACGCACAAAAACGATACTTATGGAATGCAGATGCGACCAATGGCAATGAGTCTGTCAAATGATGAAGCCATTGACAATGTTGCCGCATACATTGCTACTTTTGCAGAAGAAAGTCTTACTGTTTCTACTACTACAGCCGAAGAGACTCCTGCAGCACCTTCAAAAGTTTCTGTTTCAGGTTCTGCCGAAAACGGAAAATCCTTGTATGCGCTTTGCGTTTCTTGCCACGGAGCAGATGGAGCAGGAAACAAAGCGCTCAACGCACCAAGAATATCAGGTCAAAAGAATTGGTACATTGCCCGCCAGTTGGAAAGTTTCAAAGCAGGCATACGTGGATCTCATGAGGAAGACATCTATGGACAGCAAATGCGTCCGATGGCCATGACCCTGGCCAGTGAGCAGGCTGTTGCAGATGTAGCAGCATATCTCAGTACTCTAAAAGGGTCAGCGTCTTCGTCAACCGTCCAAGGTGATGTTGCCGCGGGAAAAGCGGCTTATGCTGTCTGCGCGTCCTGTCACGGCGCGAATGGTGAAGGCAACAAAGCACTCAATGCTCCAACCTTAGCCGGCCAGCAGGACTGGTATATCGTGAGGCAGCTTCAAAACTTTAAAAAGAGAATTCGTGGGAGTGATCCCAATGATACTTATGGCCAGCAAATGAGCCCGATGGTAATGACACTTGTGGATGATGCGGCGATAAATAACGTGGCGGCCTACATTTCCACTCTCAAATAATTAAACCTTTCAGGGGAACCTAATTAGGTTCCCCTCACCTTCCTCAGTTTCCGCTTTTGCTTCCGGAGTTTTCGTGGAAATAAACGTTTCAAGTTATTTCCTGAAAAGTTCAACAATTCTCAAAAAAACAGAAATTTCTGTTGCCTCTTTAGACAATTATTGATATAAATTCTTAGACTCGCTAAATTTGAAAATTTAGTGTGCTGAAAAAATTTTCGGTTTTCAAAATGTTATTTTTTATTTTACTTTTGTTTTAATGCAATCTCGTCATAAAAGGAATTAAGATGAAGAATCTATTTGTTTTAGGAATAACTTTCGCTCTCGGAATTGTCTTGGCCTTTAATGCGTATGCTGCTGGAAACGCTGCAAAAGGAAAGGCGGCTTATGCTGTCTGTCTTGCGTGCCACGGAGCAGATGGCATGGGTAATAAAGATCTCAATTCACCAAAAATTGCCGGGCTTTCTTCCTGGTATCTGGAACGACAACTGAAAAATTTTAAGGCCGGAATTCGTGGTGCAGACCCCAAAGACAAATACGGAATGCAAATGCGCCCAATGGCTTTAACTTTGCCAGACGATCAAGCCATTGCCGATATGGCGGCTTATGTGGCAAGTATGGCTGAAAAGAAGGTTGCACCCAGTGTTGGAGGCGATGCAAATGCCGGTAAGGCAGCCTATATGCTTTGCCAGGCCTGTCACGGGCCAACTGGTGGTGGGAACAAAGCTTTAAACTCGCCAAAGTTGGCAGGACAACAAGATTGGTATCTGGTGCGACAGATTAAAAACTTCAAAGCCGGAATACGTGGGGTGAAGCCAGGTGATGCTTATGGAGCGCAAATGCGTCCCATGGCAATGACTTTAGCTAATGATAAAGCCATAAATAATGTCGCGGCCTACATTGCAACGTTAAAATAACAAAAGTCTACCTTCCTCCTTTTAAAGGCTCCTGAAAATTGGAAGCCTCTTTCGTTCATGCAACTTTTTCCTGCTCCCCAAAGAGCAGGAAATCTTCTCAAAGCAAATAGCATCAGTGTGCAGATATTTTTAGAAAAACGAGTCAACACTTCGTCCCGGGGACGTGTTTTAGTACTTGCTTCAGCATTGTTGTTAGTCTTGTTAATAAGTTGGTTCTTTTTCTTGGCCGTCGGTATCGAGCCACTCGCAGCATACAAGATTATTGGAGAGGAAATCTTTCTGACTAAATACGGCTGGCAGGACCTGTTGGTTAAAATGACACCTTTAATGTTTACAGGACTGGCCGTGGCACTTGCTGCTCAAATGCGGCTTTGGAATATTGGTGCAGAAGGTCAGTTTCATATGGGTACTTTTGCTATGACCTGGGTTGCTTTACATTACGACGGTCAACTTCCGGATGGAATGCTGATCGTAATAATGTTCATAATGGCCATGATAGGCGGTGGTTTATGGGGAAGCATCCCCGGATGCTTAAAAGCCCGTTTTGGTGTTAATGAAATCATCACTTCTCTTCTCCTCAATTATGTCGCGGCAGCATGGATTGATCATCTCTTGTTTGGTGCATGGCGTGATCCCGGAAGCAACAATTTCCCAATCACCAAAGAATTTTCTGAAGCTGCTCAACTGCCGGCATTTGGGAACACCTCAATTCATGCTGGGTTGATCCTGGCTGTTATTTTTGTGGTAATTGTCGCCTGGATTTTGTGGAAAACACAGCTTGGGTTTAAAATCCGTCTGACAGGAGATAACCCTGACGCAGCCCGCTACGCGGGAGTTAACATCCGCACATTGACCATCCTTGTCTTTGCCGCAAGTGGTGCCATTGCAGGTCTCGCCGGATTCAGTGAAGTAGCAGGAATTCATTACCGTTTGCAGCAAAACATTTCGATCGGCTATGGTTATACAGGAATCATTGTAGCCTGGCTTGCCAGAAATCATCCCCTGGGAATTGTCTTAAGCGCGTTTTTTATGTCCATTGTTTTTGTCAGTGCAGAAGTTTTGCAAATAGAATACGGCCTGCCAATTTCGATGGTATATCTGTATCAAGGCATTATTTTGTTTACAGTTTTGGGTTCAGATATTTTTACTGAATATCGATTGCGGTTCACACGTTTTTTACTTTAACCAAAAACACACAAAAACAAAATATCATGGAATTTTTCATACAAATATTGTTTGCCGCGGTTGTAATGGGAACTCCTTTGTTATACGCAACATTGGGTGGAGTGATCAGCGAACGGGCCGGAGTGATCAATCTCGGCATGGAAGGACTGATGCTTGTGGGAGCATTAGTCGCCTTTGTCGTCATGTTGAATACCGGCAGCTACTTTTATGCTGTAGCAGCTGCTGCGTTCGCTTCAGGAATTGTGTCAATGATTCACGGTGTAGTCTGCTTAATGTTGCGTGCAAGCCAAATTGCTTCAGGTTTGGCTTTGACTTTTTTCGGCACTGGACTCAGTGGTTTGTTTGGAGACAAACTGATGGGAGAAACTGTGGAACCTTTAAGCCGAATTCCTATTCCGGGACTTCACGCCATTCCAGTGCTTGGACCGGTACTTTTCAATCAGGACGCACTAGTCTATTTTTCCTACATTTGTGTTGCCTTGTCATGGTGGATGCTCTTTAAAACACGGTTGGGACTTAATATCCGTTCTATGGGCGAAGCTCCGGAAGTTTGCGATTCTCTCGGACTTTCAGTTTTAGGTTATCGATTTTTTGCAGTAATAGTTGGAGGAATGTTTATTGGAATTGGAGGTGCGTATTTTCCGCTTGCATTAACTCCGTTTTGGGTAGATGGTATTACTGCAGGGCGTGGATGGATTGCTGTTGCTTTGGTGATCTTCGCGTTTTGGGATCCGGTTAAAGCATTGGGCGGAGCTTATCTCTTTGGATTTGCACTGGCTTTAGAACTGCGTCTGCAGATATTGGGCGTCGAAATGTCTCCCTATTTTTTAAAAATGCTGCCCTTTGTTTTAACAATCCTGGTACTGACTCTGGTTACGATCCGGAATAATCGGCGTGGAATCCAGGTTATGCCTGCCGCACTGGGAACAGTTTTTTTCAGAGGCGAAAAACATTGATCTTTAGTGTGTATTCACCCGGCCTTGTGCCGGACTCACCCGGCTTCATGCCGGATTCTGCAAGGAACCGATTTGAGGTTCTTTTAATCTTTCTCTAGGAGATAAAATGAGAAAAATAATTTCAAAAATAATTGGAGTCTCCCTGACTCTGTTGATGGTTGGCGGCTACGCCTGGGCAGGAAAGCCCAGTGTTGGCTTCGTGTATGTCGGGCCGATCGGGGACGGCGGCTGGACTTATGCGCATGATCTGGGGCGCAAAGCTCTTGAAGCTGCCGGACATGAAACGAGCTACGTGGAGTCTGTTCCGGAAGGTGACTCAGAGCGGGTAATCCGCAAGATGGCACGGAAACACGACATTGTTTTTACAACTAGTTTTGGCTACATGGATCCAACTTTGAAAGTAGCAAAACAGTATCCTGACAAAACCTTCCTGCACTGCTCCGGATTCAAGCAAAGCAAAAACGCCGGTAACTACTTCGGACGCATGTATCAGGCAAAATATCTGGCTGCAATTATTGCTGGAGGGATGAGTAAAAAAGGACGTATCGGTATTGTCGGCTCACAACCGATACCTGAAATCATCAGGCATATAAATGCCATAACACTGGGTGCCCAGCAAGCCAATCCGAATATCGAGATTGAGGTACTCTGGATCAACAGTTGGTTTGACCCTGCCAAAGAAAGTGATGCGGCACAAGCACTCATTGATAATGGTGCTGACGTGATTGTCACCATGGCCGATTCAGCCGCAACAGTACAAACGGCCAAGAAAAACGGTGTTTATGCCATTGGAAACGATACTGACATGGCTATCTATGGAAAAGAAGCCCATTTGACCGCAGCTGTCTGGAACTGGGATGTTTACTATCTCTCAGCCGTTAAAGCTGTAGAAAACGGAACCTGGAAATCCAGTGCAGACTGGTGGGGACTTGACAGCGGAATTGTCGGTCTAACCAGTTTTCATCCCGATGTTCCACAATCCTTGATAATTCAAATGAACAGGGAAAAGGGAAGAATCCTGAGCGGAGCCATGGATGTTTTTGACCATGGATTTACCAAGCAGGATGGGACACGTGTCACTAAAGCCTTAAGTGATGGTGAGATGCTCGGTATGAGCTTCTATGTCAAAGGAATAATTTCCAAGGCGCCTTCCAGTTAAATCGCTTTTATTCTTGAAATACAATTACAAACGCATGCCGGGTTAGGTTGTTGCTTAACCCGGCAACTTGCTGAGTTTGATTAGTGGAGAATTGCCCGGGCATTTTCGCTGCGTCAAAATTCTCAACAATGAGACCTGAGTTCTCTACCCTTCCCTTTAAAATAAATGCAACAAAAATGGTCTGCTTTTCTTGAGCGAAATGTAGCTGTTCCGGAAGTACAATCTGCCTTAAAATCCGTAAAAAAACTCACTGAAACTAAATCAAATTTTCTGTATCGTCTGTCATTTGAAGCAGAACCGTCAGATTTTGGAAAAGTTCTTTCTGTCTGGAATTTAAAAAAGTTGGAGTCGGAGGAAAGGGATGGCTGATGAAGCTTTGTCGCGGATGAGTCTGAGTGAGGTCTCCGAAGCGATTGCCAAACGAAAAGTGTCTTCAGTGGAAGTTGTCCGGAACAGTTTGGAGCAACTTGAAAAACATGGAGAAACACATAATTGTCTGGCCCGTTTGTTTGCAGAAAAAGCTCTGGACGAAGCTAAAAAGGCAGATCAGGAATTAGCTTCAGGAAACTCTCGTGGTCCGCTTCACGGAGTTCCGCTTGTGCACAAAGATATGTTTTACCGTACCGGACAAATTTCGGCTTGCGGTTCTAAAATATGTAGGAATTACATTCCGGAAGTTACGGCTACTGTTTTGCACAAACTCGATCAGGCGGGAGCACTGGATATCGGGAGGCTCAACATGGTTGAATTTGCTTATGGACTGACCGGACACAACGAAATTACGGGCGATGTCCGTAATCCGTGGAATCCGGAATACATTCCGGGCGGTTCTTCAAGTGGTCCCGCAGCAGCGGTTGCAAGTTACTTGAGTTACGGATCGCTTGGTTCCGATACCGGAGGCTCAATTCGCTTTCCGGCATCATGCTGTGGACTTACAGGTATGAAACCAACATACGGCCGTGTAAGCCGTTTTGGCGCAATGCCGCTTTCTTTTTCACTGGATCACATTGGCCCACTCACCAGAACCGTTGCGGATTGTGCATTGCTCACAAACATCATCGCAGGTTCAGATCCAAACGACACAACTTCCGCTTTTCATCCTGAAGCTGATTTTCTTGCTGAGTTGGAATCCGGAATAAGTGGTTTAAAAATTGGTGTTCCGACGACATACGGTTCCGGAACTTCCAGTTTCCTGGAACCTGTGCATCCGGAGGTACTAAGAGAAATGGAAAAGAGTTTAGCAGTATTTCGCAGCGCCGGTGCTGAAATTGTGCAGATTCCGCTTCCGGAAAGTTTTGAAATTTGCAACGATATGGCAAATATCATTGCAGGATCGGAGAGCAGTTCAGCACATGCAAATTGGTTGAAACAGAGAGCTGAAGATTATGGTTCACAAACACGTGAACGTCTGTTGACCGGTTTGTTGTTTTCCGCAGTTGATTATCTTGAAGCACTTAAATTTCGCAAAGTGGTTTTGAATGAATTTCTGCAAGAGGTTTTTACTAAAGTGGACGTACTGCACACACCGGTTGTTCCAATTCCGGTGCCGACTTTAGCGGAATCAGACATTCAAGAAAATCCGGGATTTATCGAATATCTGACTCTGCTTGGACACTGCACACGTCCTTTTGATTACCTCGGTCTGCCTGCTCTGGCCGTTCCAGCGGGACTGACTGTTAACGGATTGCCCACAGGTTTTCAGTTAGTAGCTCCGCCTTTTATGGAATCACTGTTGTTCAAAACCGCACGTGCCTATGAAAGGGAAACAAATTGGACATTTCCTGAATTATTTTTTAAGTAAGTATTTACAGAAGATACGATTTAGATTAGAATTTATCTTATATTTTGATCTTTGAATTAAATAATTTGAGAGCCACGAGTTCTCTTAAGATACTAATATTATTGACTACGGCTTGTCATCTCGACCGAAGAGGAGATCCGATAAAACACTGATATAGTTCAAGATACCTCACATTAGTTTGGGATGACACGACAAAACACGTGTTAGTCGAGTTGAATAATTAAAACCCACGAGACAGAACATTTTACGTTTATCAGCATGAAGAATTGAGATATTCTCAAAAAGAGTAAATGCTAACCAGCGCCGGTTCAAAAATATTTTACACTTTAGGCTTGTATATCTTCATGAATTTGTGACAGTCTAGCTGCAAAAGAAACCAAAATAATATGCGAAATACTTGAACTGGATTAAACTAAAAGCTTTGAAAACATAAATACGGAGTTGTTCTCATGAGACTTAATATGCGTCAAGGGGCATTTGCCCTTATTCTGTTATTTTTTGGGTCCCAGGTATATGCCGGTAACGGAGGTGTAGGCAACAGCCTGATAGAACCGTTAGGCGCAATGCTTCTGGCGGCAGCTGTGGTTGCTATTATTTTAAGCTACGCCAAACAAGCAAGCTTGTTTGCTTTCATCATTGTCGGAGTTTTAGGTGGAATTTTTGGCGTAAGAGAAGTAATCAACAAAGATGTGATGACCGCATTTGTTGATATCGGCATAACGCTGTTACTTTTTATGGCCGGAATGGAAGTCGATATTCCCGGATTGATCAAACGCTGGAAATTACTGTTGATCAACGGGTTTGGCCAGATCATCGGCTTGTTTGGTATCAGTGCGGCATTGGGACTGCTGTACGTCGGCATTGACGCAAGTTACATGGAAGCCGCAGGGTTGCCTGCAGAAAACGCAACGCCTGCTTTAATTTATTTCGCACTCTGTCTCACCTTGTCCTCCACTATTCTGGTGATAGGAACCCTCAAAAGCACGGGGCAAATTGCGCAAGAACACGGTCAGGTTGCACTCGGCCTGATGGTGCTTCAAGACATAGTTGCAGTGGTTGCACTCGCCATTCTCGGCAGCTTGAATCCTGACAAAGTCGGTGGAGCATCTTTGGGAGTGGAAGTTGCCATGATTTTTGCGAAAATGATTGGACTGGCTATTGTTCTTTATTTTGTAACCAAGTACCTTCTCAATCCTCTTTTTAAATTCTTCGCGCATTCAGGCGAACTGCTCTTCATAGGAACTTTAGGTTATGGAATGGGAGTGGCGGGACTTTGCGAGGTTATTCATTTTTCTTCAGGAATCGGTGCTTTTTTTGCT
>DTUH01000215.1 GCA_012964265.1 Candidatus Lambdaproteobacteria bacterium | reverse complement strand
AACCTGAATACTTTATTTTGAATTTCCTCCCGATGAATACGAATACTGCCGCCGCCGATTTCCACGCCATTCAAAACTACATCATAGGCACGGGAGCGAATTTTTTCCGGCGAGCTTTCACCAAATTTATCCAAATCATCCAGGTCCGGCATTGTGAAAGGATGGTGACTTGAAGTATAACTTTTTTCGGTTTCACTGTACTCAAACAAGGGGAAATCTGTAACCCAGACAAAACGATATTCGCTATCATTGATCAACCCTCGACGTCGTGCGATTTCTTTACGCAAATTGCCAAGAGCATCATGAACAATTTTTGTGTTGTCTGCACAGAACAAAACCAGATCACCCACTTTCAAACCGACTCGCTCTTCCAATGCCTCCTTTTGTTCTGCAGTGAAAAACTTGCCGATCGGCGACTGCCATCCATCGTTGTTGAGCTTAATCCAGGCCATGCCTTTTGCACTGTAAATTTGGGCGAATTCGGTTAAATCGTCCAACTCCTTTCGGGAAAATTCCGCGCCTCCCTGAACGCAAATCGCTTTGACTATTCCGCCTTTGTCAACCACCTGCTTAAAAACGCGCAATTCGCATTCAGAGGCAATATCTGAAATATCCTTGAGCTTTAAATCAAAACGGATGTCCGGAGCATCGGAACCATAATTTTCCATCGCCTGCTGATACGTCATATGGGGGAAAGGCGTCTCAACTTTCACACCGATGGTTTCTTCAAAAAGCTTGACCATCAGGCCTTCCGTCAACTCAAATATTTCTTCCGGCTGCGTAAAACTCAATTCCAAATCAATTTGGGTGAATTCGGGCTGACGGTTTCCTCGCAAATCTTCATCACGAAAACAGCGGGCAAGCTGCATGTAACGGTCATAACCGCTGATCATCAGCAATTGCTTAAAAAGCTGCGGCGACTGCGGCAATGCGTAAAAAAGTCCGGGATTTACCCTTGAAGGCACCAGATAATCACGCGCGCCTTCCGGAGTTGATTTAGTCAGGATCGGAGTTTCAATTTCAAAAAAGCGTTGACTGGTAAAATAGTTCCGCACAATTTGCATTGCCTGCGAACGCAGCATTAAATTGTTTTGCAAAGTGGAATCACGTAAATCAAGAAAACGGTAAGTCAGCCGTAACTTTTCATCCACATTATCGCGATTATCCAAAACATAGGGTGGTGTGAGGGATTGATTCAGAATTTCCAAAGTCTCCACCAAAATCTCAATTTCACCAGTCGGCAATTTCGGATTCACGTTGCCTTCAATACGATGGGCAACTTTGCCTCTAACAGCCAAAACAAACTCACCGCGTATCGTGTCTGCCAAAAGATGTGCAACCTCGCTGATTTCCATTTTAAAAACCACCTGGCTGATTCCAGTATAATCCCGTAAATCAACAAAAATCACGCCCCCGTGGTCACGCCGGGTTTGACACCAACCCATCAGCACAACCTCACTGTCCACATCTTCTATTCTTAAATCACCGCAATAATTTGTTCTTTTCCACTCCATTTTTTATTCTTTTTTGTCTAATTATTTTTGATTGTTGGTAACAAAATTAACTGCTTAAGATATCACATATTAATTTTAATCAACAGGGATTTATATCTTTTAAACAAACATTTTTACAAGACTTGTAACACGTAAAAAAATATTTAAATGAGACTGATTCAGTCGTAATAATTCCTACTACCGTGTGTCATTTCGAACGATACGAGAAATCTGTTTTAAGTGACCACACTAATATCATTAAGCTTTCTCCTTAAAGTCGAAATGACAAATCATGGGTTTCAGAGTTTTTATGAAGCCATCAAGACTTGTCGCAGTACTATTTTCAGACAGTATGGAAAACTGGAACGGCAGGCACAATTGTCCGCCATGTAGATTCTAGTATTTTTTGGAGAGGTTTGGTGAATCAGGAATAAAGTAATCAAACCTGCATGCGCATCACTTCTTCGTATGCATTGACCAGTTTGTTGCGGATTTGCAGCATGAGGCGCAAGGAGAGGTCTGCTTTTTCCAGGGCAAGCATTGTACCATGAATATCCTTGTTGTCTGTGACCATCAACTCTATTTGCTTCGCTTCCGCATTCAACTGCTGCTGATTTACATCCTGCAGCAGTTTTTCAAAAGTCCTGCTTAAGCCGCCGCTTTCAGCGGTTTGTTTTTGAATCTCAGTTCCAGTACTTAGACCTGGAATTGGAGGAGAAACTGATGGCAAATTGATATTCATAAAGTTTTTTCTAAAATTTTGTAGCTCAGATTGAAAATTTATTTAATCTCACTTCAGAAGATCATTTCTAAACGTTGCGTCCCAGATCAAGCGCAGACTGTGCCATGTTTTTTGTGGCATTGAACGCCGCTGCATTTGCTTCATAAGAGCGTGAAGCTTCCATCAGGCTCACCATTTCTTCCATTATGTTTACGTTAGGCATGGCCACATATGCATCCGGATGTCCCGGTTCATATCGTAGAATCGGTGCTCTGTTGTCTTGTGAAATTCCCACCACCTTAACTTCGGTAGCCGTGTCCAAAGAGCGTTGCTGTGAGCGCAATTCTTCTTCAAAAGTTCGGTCGTTTGAAACCGCGGCCAGTGTAACTATTCGCCTCCGATACGGTCCGCCTTGTGGAGTACGGGTTGTACTGGCGTTAGCAATGTTTTCGGAAATAGTATTCACCCGCTGGCGCTGCGCGGCCATTCCGGAAACACTCACATTAAGCGATGATTGAAAACTCATTAGCGTCCTTCGGTGATTGCGGTTTTTAGCATCCGGAACTGGTGAGTGAGCATCCGAATGCTGGCGTTGTACATCAACTGGTTTTCAGCCATCTTAGCCATTTCACGATCCAAATCCACTGTGTTGCCGTCAAAATCCGGAAACGGCGAGGCGCTGTGAATTCGCTGTGCTTGCACCAGTTTCAGCGGAGGAGTATGGCGTCCGTCAAAATGTCTGGCATTTGTCGTTTTGAGCAAACCCGGTTCATCAGCATGAAGTGCCTTTTGCAAACTTTTTTCAAAAACCAGATCTTCCGCTTTGTAGCCGGGAGTGTCTTTGTTGGCAATATTGGAAGTCAGCAAATCCTGTCGCTGGGTTCTGAAATCCAGAGTTTTCTGCACCAAAGTAAAAATTTTACTGTCAAACATTCCAGCCATGAAACAACTTATTTTGAACAATTTTCAGTTAAAAACACTGGTGAAGAAGATGCAATCCAAGGGCCACTTTCAGCAGTTTTTGATTGTTTGTTACTGCGTGATCTGCTTGCATATTTCCTGATTCCGCTTAAGATGGACAAACAAAGTTTTAATCATGAGCAGAGATGAAACAAAAACAATCACAAATTTGGGGGAGTCACCTCGAAAATAAGCCATATGAGCAGAACGTCCTTTTTTGTGCAGGACGTGATGTACAGGAATTGCCGATGGCAGACGAATTATTGCTGCCTTTCGATATTTGGACCAACCGCGCACATTGCATCATGCTGCAGCGGCAAGGACTGATTCCGACTGAAATTTTGGGCAGCATATTAGCCGGACTCAGCCAGCTTGAAAAACTTGTAGAGACAGGAGAATTTTCACTTGACCCCGCCAAGGAGGACGTTCACATCAACGTTGAGGCCTTTGTTACGGAAACTCAAGGCGCTGAAGCTGGCGGGCGGATGCACATCGGACGCAGCCGGAATGATCAATCGGCCTGCGACATGCGGCTCTATTTACGCAGAGTTGGTTTAAACCTGTTTGGTTCAGTGAAAAATTTAGCAGACGCTTTGCTGGTGCAGGCAGAGAAACATACTGAAAGCGTAATGCCCGGATTTACACACTACCAACCGGCGATGATTACAACCTGGGGACACTGGCTCTGCGCTTATGTTCAGGGACTTTGCAGAGACTTGGAACGCTTCGCATTTGCGCTCTCTCAAATCAATCGCAATCCATTGGGAGCTGCCGCTGCCTTTGGTACGTCATGGCCCATTGACCGTCAGCTCACAACAGAGTTGCTGGCTTTTGCAAAGGTTGACAGCAACACGCTGGACTGTATAGTTTCACGCTGGGAAAACGAATCCCAGCTGGCACATGCAGGAGCAATGCTGATGAATCACCTCAGTATTGTCGCTCAGGATCTCATTTTTTTAAGCCATCCCTACTCTGGATTTATCCGGATTGATGATGCTTTTGTAACTGGTTCTTCGATAATGCCACAAAAGAAAAACCCGGACTTTGCCGAAGTTATCAAATCAAAAGCGTCTTTGGCTCATGGATTTTTAACAAGTCTGCTTGGTATTCAAAAAGGTGGTTTGAGCGGTTATAATCGCGACACACAGGTTACGAAATATCTGATCATGGATCTTATCCGTGAATGTGAATCCGCGCCGGTTATTTTGCAGGGTGTTTTTGAAAGTTTGAGTGTAAACACCGAAAAAATGAAAAAGCAGTGTGAAACAGGTTTTATGAATTCTGTCGATATTGCGGATCATTTAGCACGAACCTTGGATTTACCATTTCGCGAGTGTTACCATTTGCTGGCCCGCGCTGTAAAATTATCTGAGCCGGAAACAAAAATTACAACCGCTGCTTTGCAGAAAACATTGGCGGAATTCGGACACCCAACTGAAATTGCGGAAGATTTGGCAGAATTTCACAATCCACGCAAAATACTGGAACAGAGACAGCATAAGGGAAGTCCGTCTCCTCAACAAACCTGCCTGCAAATCGAAGAACTTTCGGAGCAGCTGAATTTACTTTCTGCTCCTCTTGCGGATCTCCAGAAAAATATTCTTGCTGCGCAGGAGACTTGTCGAAATTATGCAATCAAATGAGTTTCAAATTGGCGTGATCGGCGCCGGTGCATGGGGAACTTCGTTGGCACGGCTGCTTGCAAAAAACGGCAGCTCAGTTCAGCTCTGGTGCCACGAAGCAGAAACCAAACAAGATATACTTTCAAATCACGTCAATTCTTCTTTCCTGCCGGACATTGCATTGCCGGATTCCCTGGGAGCCACCACAGATTTGTCTGAAATTGTCCGGAATAGTCGTATTCTAGTTGCTTCTCTGCCTTCACACATCACCCGCGGGATTGCAAAAAAAATGAGACCGGAGGTTACTTCCGAGCATATTTTGGTCATTCTCAGCAAGGGTATTGAACAACACTCACTGGCACTGATGAGCGAAATTTATGCCGACGAGCTCGACAATCTGCCTAAATTAGCCGTGCTTTCAGGCCCGACGTTTGCACGTGAAGTTGCTTTGGATTTGCCTTCTGCCGCAGTACTGGCTTGTGCCGATGAAAAAACAGGAAGTATTTTGCAGCAGCAATTTCATACAGACAGATTTCGACTTTACCGAAGTACAGATCTTGTTGGAGTTCAGCTTGGGGGCGCAATCAAAAATGTGATTGCAATTGCTTCCGGAATTGCTGACGGAATGAAACTCGGACTTAATGCAAGAGCAGCCTTAATTTGCAGAGGTGTTGCTGAAATGACACGGCTTGGAGTCGTGATGGGCGGATCCGCAGAAACTTTTACGGGAATGTCCGGTGTCGGAGATTTGGTTTTGACTGCAACCGGAACACTTTCACGGAACCATTCTCTTGGCGAAAAGCTGGGGCAGGGGCTCTCACTGGAAGAATGTCTTCCTGTCGGCGGAGCAGTTGCTGAAGGAGTACGCAACGCGGTTTCCATTCATGAATTGGCAGAGCTCCACAAAATAGAAATGCCGATTTGCAACGCAGTTTATCAAGTTTTACATGAAGGGTTTTCCTGCACTCAGGCCTTGCAGCAACTTATGGAACGCGATCGTCCGGATGAAGAAATGATGTCCTTTCGAGATTAAAGTAAATTTTTCAATACCATTTTTTTCAACACAATGAGCCGTTTTTTTTCTGCTAAAAACTGGAACAGATTTTTCCTCTATCTTTTGTTCATATGCAGTACGTTCAGCATTGCCGGGACAGAAGTCTCAATCACAATGTTGTTTTTAATCACTTTGATTCATTGGTTCCGGGACCGCCAGTTGTCCCAACTCGGCAATCCGCTTTTGTGGGCAATTTTATTTTTCATGGCTTCTGCTGTAATTTCAGGCCTGCTGAACGCTTACGAAACCGAGCACCTGATGGCTTTGCGCACTAATTGGCGCCTGCTGCTGCCCTTATTGCTTGCAGTAATTTTGGCCGATGTTGATGAAGATCGACTGCTTTGGGTTTTCTTCGGATTCGTGATGTTGATTGCAATTTACGGCATCATCCAGTATTTCTACGGAGTGGACTGGTTAAGACCTGATGATCAAAGTTTTGCAACTCCTTATTTGTCAGGAGTTTCCGGAGAAAACACAGTTTTCCACGGCAAAGGAAATTTCACGCACCACCTGACGTATGGAGGTTTTTTACTACTCTGTTTCCCGCTTCTGGCATCACTTATTTTTTGCATAGACTGGAATCCATTCACACGCTTATTAACGGCTATCATTACGATTCTGGTTTTACTCGCAATCGGTGCTTCACTGGGACGGAGCATTTGGCTGGGAGCGGCTGTGGCATGCGCGGTTCTACTTTTTCGTCTCTCTCCGAAACTTATGCTTTCACTCACAATCCTGGCGATTGCAGGCGGAACATATTTGTACACACAATTTAGTGAACCTTCTTTTCAAATCCGTACACCAACCACTCGTATTGAAGTGATTCAGCAACGTTTTATCAGCAGTTTCATGATAAAAGCAAATCAGGATCGAATTCTGATGTGGGAAACAGGAATTGCTGCAATCAAAGACCATTTCTGGTTGGGTATCGGCTACAACAATGACGCGGAAATCATGCCCAAATATCGAGAATTAATCAAGGAACGTACAGGACATCGGTTCAATAACAACGCCGGAATCGGAGTCCACAACATCTATCTGCAAACCTGGATAAATTACGGTCTGCTCGGATTTTTGGGATACCTCAGCATTCTTTTCATTTTTTTAACACAGAGCATCCGCACACTTTTTCAAACCACCAGTTTCAGTTACGAAAACTCCATCCTCTGGGGTGGAATTGCCGGTGTGAGCGGATTCATGGCAGCAGGTTTTTTTGAAAATAATTTCCGCGACGGTGAGGTTCAGGCGATGCTGCTGATCCTGATGGGCTTGAGTCTGCGCCAAATGCAAAAATTGAACGAAAGGATCTTTAAACCTTAGAAAGCAAATTATATAGCTCTAAATAGAGTTTCCGCTTGTCACCTTGATGTTTACAAACTTCCTTGTTCCTATGAACTACCTTTTCTTGAAGTAGCTACCAGTTAATTTCCAGTCGTAAGATTCTCAGCAATCAAGGTAATCCATAATAGTTTTCAAAGCGTATTTAAAAATAGACTACTGGAGATATGATAAAAATTGATGTTTTGCTGAGTGAAGATCAGATTGCACAAGAGTTTTTAGCAGTCTTGGCACGCCACGAATTACCTGAAAAATTCTTCTACTGGTTCCCGCTATCGGTACGAGCCTGGATAAATCTCTGTAGTGATGGAGCTTATCGAAATTTTGTCCGCTCCCATTCAGTGCTTCAAAATCATGCTGAGGATCTAGTTTCGATGTTACCAACAGGACCTCTCGAAGTTATCAGTTTAGGATCAGGACAAGGCACTAAAGATTTTTTAATTCTGGAGCAGTTGCGGAAACTTGGACGGACTCCCTATTATCGACCGGTGGATTCCAGTCAAGGTCTTCTTGAATTAGCATGTCTGTCGGCCCAAGATCAAAAATTCGATTGTCATGGACTGAAGGCTGATTTGAGTAATAGCGCACACCTGAACGCTTTGAAGGCAACTTCGGACGACTTACCTCGGTTGATAATGATGTTGGGTAATACTTTAGGCGCTTTTGATCCCCTTTCAATGCCCAGTCAGTTGGCGGCTTTAATGCGACCACAGGATTTCCTGCTTTTGGATGGAGAACTGTTTAGTCAGACAGAAACACTAACCGGTTACGACAATCCCATAAATCGTCAGTTTGCTTTTGGTCCGCTAAGCAGTGTCGGTCTTTCCGAGCCCCGTGACGGAATGTTAAACTTTTCTACTGACCGTGATGATCGTCAGCCGGGATTATACCGAATCCGCAAGCATTTTAAGGTGGCTCGGGATTTGACTATTATGCTCGCCGGAGAAACCGTGCCGTTGCTTTCGGGAACCCATATCGAGATGAGCTCGTCTTATAAATATGATCTGGAGACACTGGTCAGTTTGATCACTACAGCAGGTATGCAGCCGCTAGCGCAATACACCAGCGTTGATAAAAAATTTCTTACTCTATTAGTTACTCGAATATCTTAAATGACTGAGGATAATTTTCTTCCGGTTTGACTGCATGGGATTGATTTGGATGAAATCCCGACTGTGGGTGAAAATTACTGAAAGGGGTTGATAGCTGACTGGTCAACACCCCCTCCCTTCGAAACGACATTCGATTCCATTACAGTCTTTTAGATTGAAATTCCAAGTTAAATGTATTAGATTTCAACACAGATAGTTTAGTCTAATTCCGTCAAAATCCCTCGTTTATCAAACCAACCCGTCAGGACAATATGACTTGATATCTTGAATTGCAGACAGAACGGTAAGCTAAAATAATTATGAGCGATTGGAACACCTTAATTAATCCAGATATCTAAGCCTGCTACAGTCTTGATTGAAAAGATATCCGACGCTGCAGGAACCATATACCTTCCGACCCATATTAAAAGAGTTGCAAAAGCTGAAGCTGAAGAAAAAAAGATCGAAGCTCTAATTAATATTGAAATAACTGAAATTAAACAACGAGCTCTAAAAAGACATATTCAAGAAGAGGGGAAAAAACAGGAAAATATTGAAAATATTACTGCTGAAGCTTTAGGTCGGCTAAAGGGAGAGATCTGATTAAAAGCTGATATCATACAATATCCCTCACATACATTCGGGATGATACGAAAAATGATATGAATTAAGCGGATAAAAATGTAAAGGAAGGTTCAAAGTGAATTGGTCGAGGTGAGAGGAATTTGGATACCTCGTTTATTTGAACCTCTACAATTGAATTATCTTCAATGATTACAAATGGTTATATT
>DTUH01000214.1 GCA_012964265.1 Candidatus Lambdaproteobacteria bacterium | reverse complement strand
AGCTGGAGAGGTGGATTCCGGAAAACTGCTGCAGTCTCCGATTCAATTGGAAGCTGAAAAATTGACAAGACTCTGGCGTTTCGGAGGATTCCCGGAACCGGTTTCGCAGGGAAAAGACCGTTTTTTTAAACGCTGGCAGAATCTGCGTCAAGAACAGTTGCTTCGTGAAGATATTCGCGAAGCAACCCATATTCAGGAAATCCAACAGGTTCAGCTTTTAGCAATCCTGCTCTGTAAACAGGCGGGAAAGGAAACCAAATACAGTACTTTAGCACGTTCAATCAGGGTTTCTGTGGATAGCATCCGGCGTTGGTTAGATGTTTTGGAAGCCTTTTATTATTGTTTTCGCATCCGTCCCTGGTATAAAAATATCGCCACTGCCCTCCGTAAAGAACCACGCACCTACCTGTGCGACTGGTCTATGATTTCGGACGTGGGACAAAGAGCGGAAAATTATGTTGCCTGCCATTTACTAAAAGCAACTCATTGGTGGAGTGATTTAGGACACGGTAATTTCGACTTGTTCTATCTTCGTACCAAAGAAGGAAGAGAAATAGATTTTATGGTGACCCGTGATCAAGTTCCGTGGTTTTTGCTGGAAGTTAAAAACTCAAGGAACGCTCCACTAAACCCGAATCTAAAATGGTTTCAGGAAAAAACAGGAGCAGAATTTGCGTTTCAAATTTATCTTGACGGAGAAGGAGATAATGTAGATTGTTTTTCAGTTCATAGACCTGTGAAGGTCTCAGCAGTTTCACTCTTGGGGCAATTGGTTTGATGTGATTTGAATTTCATTGACAAAGCGGTTATGGCTAAAACGTGCGAGCAATTTGAAGGTGGATCAGCACAGGCAGGTGCCAAGGTCCGACACCCGGAATGGCCCGCGCTGCATAGAATGATTGATCAAATCGATCCGGACTGGAAGTTTTAAATAGCTGTAAGGCTAAAAAAGCCTTGACAAATTGATTGTAGAATTACATTTTAGGCGTAATATTTATATGTCAATAGTATATATTACGCCTATATTGTAATGTTTTATGAAAAACAGGTTTATTTATCAGAGACTGCAAAAAAAGGTTTCCTCTAAATTTGGCCGTATCACCGTTCTGACTGGTGCAAGACAAACAACAAGAAGCCGATTTTTTACGGTTTGATTTCGGAAAAGGTTTTGCTAAATCAAGGGCAGACGGTCGGTAGGATTTTTTTCTAAAAGCTGCCGGTCGTGAAAGTAGCGGATTGTGGTGTTTGCAGAAGCATGGCGGGCGTAGGACTGGACTTTCTGCAGAGGTTCCCCCAACTCCAGTGCAAGTGTGATTGCAGTATGCCGCAGATAATGGGCCGAAATATCTATACCAATGGCTTTTCCCAAGCGGGAAATAATATCATTGATTCCTTTTCCTGACATTTTTTTGCCGAGTGTACGGAAACCAAGTGAAGGAAAAACATGTGGAGAATCGATGTCGCTCCCCTGCAGCATTGTCCGCCAGTCGGTTAAGTCTTCATGCAGTTCCCGTCTTAATTTGATCCTCTGTTCTTTTCCGCTTTTCGTATGCCTCAGTACCGCAACGTGAAATGCACCGTCCTGCACAATATCTTCCCAAAGCAAATCCGCGGCTTCACCACGTCGCGCTGCAGTCAGATAAAGAAATTTAAGCACAAGTCCGTTTCGGAATCGCAGTAGCGGCGCGGTGCGGACATCGTACTCCATAACTAGATTTGCCTCTATCATGGCATTGAGCTGCGAAATTTGGAGCGCGCCTTTACTGGTCGCCGAGTCAACTTTTTCCGCACGAATCACAGAAGCTTTGAAAGGATTTTGCTTTAGATAACCAAACTCTGTCAGCACCTTGCAGACTTTGCGCAGGGCACTCATAGTTTGATTTATGGTTGAAGGTTTTTTGCCGAGGGATTTCAGGTGGTTTTTAAATTCGAGCATCCGGAGAGGTTCGAAGTTTTCCATTTCACGCAACTCCTTGATCTCTGCCCATTCCTGTAAATTCCTGAAAGCACGCGCATAAGCTCGCTGAGTATTGGCTGCATATTCACCAAAAACCAGATTTAAAGCCTCACCCGGAGCAATTCCCGGCTGCTGAACTTCGAGCGCATCTGTTTCCGCTGCAATCTGTTCAGGATTTTGATCCTGAGGCAAAATTATTTCCATTTAATTCTTTTGATACTGTTGAAAAAGTTGTCATTCCCGCGAAAGCGGGGATCCAGGAACTTGTAAGTATTTGAAATAATGGATTCCCGCTTTCGCGGGAATGACAAACAAGTGTGTCATTTTTACTTTTTTCGAGTTCATCAATTACGTTTAAGGCTGGATCAGTATTGTAACCACATAAGGAGGATGTCGAATCAAGAGTTTCATCGGTGGAGGCAGTTTCAGTAAATCAACGGAATCCAGAATGGTTTTATCAAATTTATCTGAACCACTTGCTTTTAACAAACGTCTTTCAATCACCTTGCCAAATTGATCAATCTGCAGCCGAAGCCGTGCTTTTAAGTTTTTTGTGGATTGATTACGGTGCTTTTGTCGAAAGAACATCAAATCTTTCTTGATTTTTTTCCAAATTAATTGATTGTAACGTCTCTGGGCAATTTTGAATTGCAGCTCTTCCAGCGGCAATTTAGCTTTCTGAACCACACTTTCCGCACTTTTCTGCGGCTCAGGTTCGGGCAACGATTTTGCCTCTTCAATTTTTGCTTTTGGCTTCTCAGGAACGATACTTCTTGAATCCCAAGTAGCGGACTTTGAAAACGTCTGCGGCTTCATGTGCTCCACTGCCATTGGAGGACGGACATAACTCTCCATCCGGAGTACAATGTTTGTCAACCTGTCTTCCGGAGTCAATCCACAGAGTTTACACACTTCATGTTTTACGCGCCACTGCCGATTTTCCCCAATCATGACCAGAGTAAGCCGGTGATATTTCGGCTGGCTTTTTAATAAAAACAAGCTTGTATGCGGAAAACCGGCGTGTGCGACCATTACGCATTTGAGATGCAGACATGAACGTTTTTCTGCTGATCTCTCCAGTTTTTGGAGGGCTTTCTCAAAGGCGCTTTGACTGCTCAAATCAAAGCTTCGTGCTAATTCGTTCCGTAATTTTCGAAGCAAGATTTGTTCCGAAAATCCAGGTGCGGAACTTGGGTTCAGCCACATAACTAGCGCACTCGGTTTGAAATCCTGTGACCAGACTGAAGAAGTTTGTAAAATGAAAATTAGAAAGCTCAGTCCTGAAACAATGAGTGACAGAAAGCCAGATCTGGAAGAATTAAGAATTAACACAGAAATGCGAAATTAAATTAAAATTAGTTTAACGGGGTGGCCTTTTGTTATACAGTCGTGAAGAAGATTTGGCAAGATGATGCGGAAAAATAGTAATAACTTAGCATCCTATTTATATGCAGTCATTTTTTTCATAGGGAAATTATTTGACCGCCTGCAGCCTCAGCATCAGCGGGGTCATGGGTCACGAGTAATGTCGGAAGCTGATTTTTTTCTGCATGAGCAAAAACCAGATTCCGGAACCGTCCGCGTAATTCCTGATCAAGTTTGGAAAACGGTTCATCCAGCAACAATGCTTCCGGTTGAGCCATTAAAGTCCGCATCAATGCAACTCTTGCCCGTTGTCCGCCTGACAAACTTGCAGGATCCCGTTCAGACATTCCTGACAGTTCTATTTCATCGAGTGCCTGTTCGATTTTTTCGCGGCGTTCGTTGCGTGTGATTTTTGATGACAAGGCAAAAGCGAGATTTTCTCCTACAGATAAATGCGGAAAAAGCAGGTCATCCTGAAACAAAATCCCCAGTTTTCGTTCATGCGGACTTAATTCATTTAACTCTTTTCCATTCAACCAAATTTTTCCTGAAGTCTGAAAAATGGGAGAAAGCGTTCCGCACAAAAAAGCCAGTAAACTGGATTTTCCACATCCGCTGGGTCCCATCACAGTAGTGACTTGTCCGGCATTGACTTCAAGATTGAGTGCACCGAAAAGCGTTTTGCCGTCTATTTTCAAAGAAATGTTTTCTAGTTTTAGCATTTTTTATAGGGGAAATATACGTTTAGTTTGTTAACTCGTGAGTCATTAATTATCGTAAGCTGCTGACATTATTGACTACAGTATGTCATCTCGACCGAAGGGAGAGATCTGATAAAGTGCTGATATCTTATAAGATCCCTCACAAACGTTCGGGATGACACAATAAAACCCGTGACTGTCGAGTTTATTAAGAATGCAAAGAATAAAAATAAAAAAACAAGATAAACATGATTTTGTTAACGGAAAAAGGATCCGTTATTAGTGGTTTCACCTGGATTCCCGCTTCCGCGGGAATGACAACTTTTTAATTTGCTGATCATACAAATCATCTTTTTTAAGACAAAGCTGCACGATTCCGGAAGCGCCATCGGGGAATGGCCAATGCCAGCAAAAGCGCGATCCAGGGAAACAAGGCCTGCAAAAAACCGTAAACACCGATTACGCGACGGTCCGCTCCTGCAGCATAACTCACGGCTTCAGTTGTGAGAGTGGCGAAGCGTCCACCACCGGCGAACAGGGTTGGCAAATACTGGGCGACACTGACGGCAAATCCGATCGCCGCCGCGACAAGCAATGGTTTTAAAAGCAAAGGCAGTTTTATGCGGAACAAAATCCTCAGCGGAGATGCTCCCAAACATTGTGCGATTAGTGGAAATCGCGCATCCAGATTGCGCCATGGATCTGCCAGTGTGAGAAAAATATAAGGCAAAACAAACAATAAATGACTCCAAACCAGTAGCAGAAATGTGCCGTCCATTTCAAGTCGTACCGCTAAAATTTGAATTCCGAGCAGGAACGTCGCCTGAGGAATCAGCAAGGGAAGATAAAGCAGCCACTGTGAGCGGAATGAAAATTTAACCCGCCGCCACTGTTCATTCTCCAAACAACCCACCACCAAAAACAGCGCGATAGCTCCGGAAATCACTCCAACTTCCAGGGTGGTGAAAGCGGTTTCCTGCAGACTGCTCCAGTGCCTTTCCCAATTCCGTGACGTCCAGCGCTGCGGCAGAACATGTGGATACGGCCAGCGTAACGACAAGGACCAAAACGCCAAACCCAACACACTGAAAAAGGCAGTTCCGAGCAAAACCAAACCGCTTAATGCTGCAAGGTTGTGAGCTTCGTTGCCGGAACCCCGTTTGCCGTTTGTCAGCCAATTCCGCCATTTTCGTAAAACCAGCCACTCTGAAACACGCCAAAAAAACAGTGATCCAAGTGTTATCACCAAAAGCAAAACTGCTCCGGCTGAAGCCAGGAAACGGAATGACAAATCCGGATCGTCTATCCAACGCAAAATCAACACCGCAAGCGTTGGAGGTGTGGTGGGACCCAGGATCAACGCCACATCAACGACAGACAGAGAAAAGGCCAGTACCGCAAAAACCGGCAAACGAATCAAAGGATAAACCTGCGGCAAAACAAGTTTCAGCCAACTGCGGAAATTTCCATAACCCAATGATTGTCCGATGCGAAGGTATTCCTGCGCGCGAATTTGAGGCAATGCCGCAAGAATCATTAAGAGCAAATATGGTGTTTCTTTTAGGACTAAACCGAAAATCAAACTCAGACCAAAAGGATCCTGCAGCGTCACCCATTCCGGAGGCGTTTCCCATCCCATCACAAGAAAAGAAAGCGAGCGAATAATCCAGCCGCTTGGTGCAATCAAAAACGCCAATCCCAATGCTATAGCCGCATGCGGTACTGCAATCAATGGAATCAAACCTCGCTGCACAATAACAAAAAAACGGGTGATTTTGTTTTTATTATTCCCTGAATTTCCATCCTGCGAAAGCATTGCGGCCAGTAGAATTGCCAGACACAAGGAAATAAATGTCGCCGAAATTCCGGAAAAAAGTGTCAATGAAACTGAATTCGGAAGCGCCGGATGATCGAGAAGTTGGTGGAAAATCTCGAAGTGAAATTGATTTCCGCCAAGGTCAGGGAAATAACCCAGTGACGGAAGCAGGACTCCGAAAAGCCCTGCCGCGATGGGAATCAGAAACAGGAGTTTGGTGAGGATGGGAAAAGCTGGAAGGATACTCACTGTCCGTATCGTCGTTGCCATTCCGCGTCAAGTTGATTTTTCCAGTCCGGATGCGGATTGGGCTGAGTAGGTCCCAGTTTTTCCGGAGGCAGAGTAGCGATTCCTAGCGGAAGGGATTTGAATTTTTGCTGATCCTGTTTCGAAAGTTTAGCAATTGCCAGCACCGTACTGTCACCCCAGATTCCCGGATTTTGTTTTTCCATTTGTGCTTCCGGACTCATCAGGAAATTTGCCACAATCATTGCACCTTCACGTGATCCGGAATTGAAAGGAATCGCGACAAAGTGAGTGTTTCCGATCGTACCTTTTTTCAACACAAAAGTCCGGGCGCTTTCCGGAAGCGTTCCGCTCGCAATGGCCGCGGAAGTTGCTGAGGGATTAAACGAAAGCGCAATGTCCAGTTCGCTGTCGTTGAGCATTTGCTGCTGAACGGAACTGCTGGACGGAAAGCTTTTTCCGGAACGCCAAAGATGCGGATGCAGCTGATTCAGATAATTCCAAAGCGGCGCAGTGGTTTTGACAAACGCCGCTTTGCTTTTTACGGAATGATTCAATACTTCCGGATTTTCAGTCAACTCAATCAGTGCCTGCATGAGAAAAGTTGAGCCGAGAAAATCAGTGACATGCGGATAGGTGAAGCGTCCGGAATGCCTCTCTGCCCACTTTAGCAATTCCGGAATGCTTTTCGGCGTTTCGGAAACTCGTGCGGAGTCATAAACAAAGTTGAATTTAGCCATGCCCCATGGCGCTTCGAAACCGTCGACCGGTATGTGAAAATCAATCAGCGTTGTTGGTTTTCCGGAAAAATCAACGAGTTTGAAATTTGGAAGTTTTTCCGTAAATGGTCCAAAGAGCAATCCATTTTCCTTCATTTTGGCGAAATTCTCACCATTGATCCAGATCAAATCTACTGATCCATTGTTGGTACGTCCCGCTGCTTTTTCCGCAAGAACTCTTGAAACCGCATCTGCGGTGCCGGCGAGTTTTACATGTTTGAGTGTCACTCCGTATTCATTTTTGACTCGTATTCCAACCCAGTTTATGTAGGAATTGATTTCTTCGGAACCGCCCCAGGCATTCCAGTAAACGGTTTGTCCTTTGGCTCTTTCCCTGATTTCCGGCCACGAATTTCCATAGGCGGAAAAACTGCTGAGCAGCAATAACATAAATGCCAATATGAAATAATTTAGCGGTTTTGCAGTAGTTCCGGATTTGGCGGTAGAATTAGTTTTCAAATTATTATTCATCTGAGTATTGAATGAGAAAAGATTAAAACGATTATTAACCGCGATGCGCTATTGCATGAGCGAATTGCGACTCTGTTGTGACAATGGAGAAACGCTGTGCAGTAAGAAATTTTCATACGAATCTCTGTCAAGATTACTCCAGATAAAAGCCGGCAGCGTAACTGCTACAAAGATTATTAAGACCCACATAATTGCTTTAAGTAGTCCATGCATGTTACTCTTTTGGATAATGTTTTTCCGCCAATATCAGGATAATCTTAAACAGATTTTGCTGAAAACATTGCTTTACAACTGATTTTGTAGTCGCAAACTTAAGATTATTCTTACAAAAATGACTGGCAAAATGTTGAATGAAAATGATTCAAATGAAAAGACAATAACTTTGCATTCCGGAAATGCTTTATTAGAAATTGTACCAGAAGTCGGTGGTTGTATCACCCGTTATTGTTTGGAAACGGAAGAACAGGTTTTGGAACTCTTGCGGCCGGCCACTAAAGCAGGGCTTGCCGCAAAGAATCCTGTGGAAATGGGTTGCTTTCCCTTGGTTCCTTTTTCAAATCGAATCCGTAACGGACGGTTTTCTTTTCAAGGGCAGCAAATAAACTTACCACCCAATTTTCCTCCGGAAGTGCATACAATTCACGGACACGGCTGGAAAGTTCCCTGGAATGTAACTGAAGCTACAGAAATCAGGGCCGAGATAGAATACCATCATTTTTCCGATGAATGGCCATTTCCATATACGGCCCGCCAGATTATTGAGTTGACGGATTCTGCATTGACGGTCACCCTGCAAATAATCAATTCCGGAAAAACAGTGATGCCCGCGGGAATTGGGCTTCATCCATATTTTGTCAGGACACCACTTGCTACGATAACTGCGAAAACCGAAAAAATGTGGGTCAATGATTCCGAAAATATACCTCTATGTTTGCAGTCAGTTCCGGAAACAAAACTGCTGAATCAAGGTCTGATTGTCAATCAAAATGTACTGGATAATCTTTTTACCGGCTGGAATCACGAAGTCCTGATTTCATGGCCGGAATGGAAGACCGGCCTCAAAATCATTGCCGAAGCACCTTTGAGTTTCCTGGTGATTTTCACACCACAAGATGAAGATTTTTTTTGTGTGGAACCTGTCAGTCATGTGACAGATGCCTTCAATATGCTGAACCGTGGAGCTTCCGGACATGGAACAAAGATCCTGCTTCCGGATGAAGTCCTTGAGGCAAAAATTAGTTTTGTTCCGGAACTTGGTTAAATTAATCAAATGTGTGAAAAATTTGTCATTCCCGCAAAAGCGGAAATCCAGGGGTGCTTTTCTAAATCTTCCGCTCTCCGTGATCTTTCAACTGCCTCGTTGTCATCTGCCCCTTTGTAGTATCAGTGGAGCAATTTTACTTAAATTCATGGGATGAAGCCAAAAAATTTATATTAAATTTTCGGTTTTGATCTGTCCATCCTGGTAATTAACCTAATGGTTCAAGAATCAAACTCTATTGATCTACAATACTTTTTTTCGATTTTTTAAGTATTCAGCATGACTGTTATGCTTTAATCATTTGTCAGCAAGACCTGAATATGTCTTCAGAAAACTAATTCAAAATTAGTAAAATCGGGCCAAAGTAAAAAATTATGTGCTTCGTTATTGATTGCAGTTGAAAGTAACTACGAAAGAATGCCTCCCCAAAGATGGGGAGGCGAGCAAGTACAAAAAAGAGATTTTTTTATATGAAACTGAAATTAACGCCGCC
>DTUH01000213.1:27437-35522 GCA_012964265.1 Candidatus Lambdaproteobacteria bacterium | reverse complement strand
CCGTCATGGTTTTGGCAGGGGCAAATATTTGCCAGGCAGGAAAAATATGATCAAGCATGGAAAATCCTAACATTTTTTCTGGATTCACTTGAACAAAGCAAAAGTACGGAACGTTATCTTGATTACCAGAATTTCAGTCGCTACACTTTAGCCTGGCTTGCACTAAAGCAAAAAAAATATGAAGAAGCACTGGTGCTAATTGAGAAATATGAAACAGAAATCAGTGTTAAGCAAATACGGAGCCAGCTTCTTTATTTAAAATACATGACCTATGTAAAGTTGAAGCAGAGTGCCTCAATTTTTGTGGTGCTCGATAATTTGATTCAGCAATTTCCTTATGATTTTGAACATCTGGTACGCTTGGCTGAATTTTATTTTGTAGAAAAACGATGGCAGGAATTAGCAGATTTAGTCGCTGCTCGAGCTTCTGAGCCCATTTTTTACAATGAACCTCAAATGGAGCATTTTTTGTGGCTTGGTGTGGTTGCTGAAATGAATTTGAAACAATGGTCAACAGTAAAAAAAACAATTAAGTCACTGGCGGAGATCGGTGTCCGAAATCCTGATCAACTTGCACGTGGGTTTCTAAGACTTTATATTGCGGCGGAACAATATGAATCGGCGTGGAAAAAATGGATGGAAATAGAGGATGATCTTGTACGTGAACAAGCCTTGAGAGAATTAATGCACTACGCAAGTAAAAGTGGTGATTATAAATTTTTACTTGAAAAACGGCCTGAACTAAAGTCTGTAGCTAAATCTTGGAGAGCGTGGCGGGGAGAATTAGAACTGATTTATGCTTATTTATACTTAAGTTTGGGGCAGAAAAAAAAGGCGAAACAATGGCTGCAATGGTCGCTTAAAAATACATTGCCGGAAGAGAATGAACAGGTATCTGAAAAAGCACATGAAGAAAGTCTATTTCTCCTTACAGTTATTGAGCTGTTTTCTGCAGAGTATAAGAACGCATTCAAAAATTTAAAACAATTACTTCAAGACTACTCAGGTTCAGACCGTCTGTCTGATTACTATTTTTGGTACGGCGTAATGTTGTATGAAATTGAAAAAAGACATTTGGATGCAATCATGGCAATGCGTCAGGTTGACCGAGAGGGTGAACGTGATGATGATCGCTGGTATCTGCTTGGCAAGGTAAATCATGATCAGCAAAAATGGAGCCCCGCAATCTTTGCTTTTACAACACTAAAAAAGCTGCATCCTGATTCGATCTTTCTTGAAGAAGGTCTTTATTTGCAGGCTCAGGCTTACTTTAAACAAAAGCAATATAATTCTGCTTTGGAAATATTGAATGAGCTTCGAAGTACCTTCAATCCTCTTAAAAAACCGGTGAGAGCTGTTCATTTAAGAGTCCAGATACTTGTCGCAATGAAAAGGTATGAGCAGGCAGACGATGTACTTCGGCGCAGTATTGCACAGCATCCAGATTTTTCTCTGATAAAATTGAGGGTTGAAGTGTTGAAGCAAATCAAAGATCCTCGGCGAATTCTGAATGTGACAGGTATTGGACTGGGACTTTCAACCAGTGAAGATCACGGTTTTCTTTACTTCCATCGTGCAAATGCTCTTTATGATACGAAAAAATATGAAGAAGCGGACACGTATTATAATTTAGCCTTAAAAAACCCTCCAAAAGGGAGTAGTCGTGTTATCCGCTTCCGAAGGTTGAAAATTCAGTATGAGTTGGGGCGAATTCCTGAAATGTTAAAGGGAGCTGAGATATTTTTGAAAGTTAGTAAGGATGATGCATTCAGCAACGAAATTCTGCAAATGCTCAGGAAATATTATCTGGAAAGGAAACAACAAGAAAATGCTGCACCTTATTTAAAGCAACTGGTTGTGAATTTCAAAAAATCTGTACGGCAAGTAGAACTTGCTCCGGAAAAGCGAGTGGAGCAGATTGTGATTATCGGCGAACTTTACAACGAGTTGGCCAATTATGAGATGGCTGAACGCTGGCTGAACCAGGCATTAAAATCAATGGAAACAGTTAAGGATGGCCGAAAGAAATGGCAGCTGAAAATACTCAGAGAAAAAGGCTTGGCGCTTTTTCAACTGGGTAAACATCGCCAGGCACTGGCCGCCAGTCTAAAGGTACTTTACCTGGACCGCAGCTTGCCGGAACAAAAAAGCTTTGATCTCAATTTGCGAATTGCATCCAGTTACGTTCAGCTTGAACGCAGCACGGATGCGATGGCGATTTACCGAAAAATGTTAAAAAAATTTAAGATACCAGAACGACAACTTGAAGTAGAAAAACTCCTGAAAAACTTGATGTAATAAGATGGAAGTTAATTATTGTCTAGTATGCTTATAAACACGATGTCGCATTCCCGCTACGGTGGGATTGAGAAACAAGTGTGGTAATTTGATTTTTTTCACGTTCTTCTTAGATTATATTATTGAGGTTGTTTCACGTGAAACAAAAATGTTATGGATTTCAAAATCATTGCTATTGATGGTCCAACAGGTGTTGGAAAAAGTACAATTGCCCGTCAGCTTGCGGAGAAACTGGGTTATTTGTACGTTGATACCGGCGCAATGTTTCGTTGCCTGGCTTGGCGCTGGGGAAAGCAGGGTTGTCCGGAAAGTGATCACCTTCTGGAAGAGCTGGGTGATCAGACAAGGATTGTATTTAAAGATGAGAAAGTAATTTGTGATGATAACGATGTGACGCAGGAAATACGGACAGAACGGATTTCCGGGCTTGCTTCAAGAATCAGTCGTTTCCCCTTGATCAGAGAAGTGCTGAAAAAACAGCAGATGGCACTGGTTGAGGAAGTACGCAAGTCCTCAAGTTACCTGGGTGCTGTTTTGGAGGGTCGAGACGTAGGTACAGTTGTTTTTCCTGGTGCGGATTTCAAGTTCTTTGTAGATGCCTCACCGGAGATTCGCGCAAAACGCCGGATGCTGCAATTGCGGGAACGTGGTGAAAATGCAAATTTTGAAGAAATATTAGTCGATCTGCGTAAACGTGATTTTCAGGATCAAAACCGGAAAGTTGCTCCACTGATGGCTGCTGAGGATGCAATAATAGTCGATACAGGAATTCTTAGTGCGGCGCAGGTATTGGAGCATCTGCTTTCCTGTGTTGGTGGAAAAATAGAGGTCAGCTAGTCAGGTGTTCAATGATTGATGAACTTCTAAAAAGTCCTAAAACCGTGTCATTTCGACAGAGGCGAAAAATCTTGCAAAAGCTTATACACTAATACCATTAAGATTTCTTCCTACTGTCGAAAATGACTGTGCGGTCAGATTTTTTACGAAACAAACAATAATTTATAAACCCATCAAGGTTTTTACCAAGGTGTTGTCATGAAAGCAGTTATTCTTGCGGCTAATCGGAGTACTCGATTGAGTCCGTTTATTGAAACTCGCTGTAAGCCCATGATTCGAATTGCGGGACAGTATATCCTCGAAAATACGATTTGTTTTCTCAAGGAAGCAGGAATACACGATATTGTGCTTGTAGTTAATCATCAGCAAGATCTTATCCGACGGTATTTTGGTAGTGGAAAAATACTTGGGGTGAATCTTGAATATATTGTTCAGGGTGAACTTCAGGGTATTGGTCATGCCTTGAGCCTTTGCCAGTCGTCATTGGAAAAGAAACCGTTTCTGCTGGTTTATGGTGACGTACTGACTGATTACAACCCCTTTTTATCCCTTCTGCAAACTTACTCTGAGATGGATAGAGAAGTTGCTCTGATTGCCTTGCCGGAGTCTTCTAAGGAGTTTGGCAATGTCTATTTGGATCATGAAATGAAAATCAGCCGTATGGTGGAAAAACCACAGGCAAATCAGGCAAATTATGTTTTTTCGGGAATGTTTGTTTTATTTCCGCAGATTTTTTCTTTGTTGGAAGAGCATCAGAATGATATTTCCCACTGTTACGGAAAAATGATTGAAACCAGCGGACTACAGGCATGTTTATGGGAAAAAGGATGGATTGATATGATTCATCCCTGGCACATTTTGGAAGCAAATCGGATGTTGATGAGTTCATGGAAAACTGCTGAGATTGATTCTACCGCTAAATTGCTGGGTCATGTGCATCTTGAAGGATCCGTCCGGATTGGACAGAATGTTACTGTTGAATCCGGAACCGTACTCAAAGGTCCTTGTTATATAGGTTCCAATTCGTACGTGGGAAATAATTCCCTCATACGCAATTACAGCGCGATTGGTCCGGATTCAATTGTCGGCTATGGATCTGAGTTGAAAAACTGCGTCCTGTTTGGCAACAACGACGTCGGCCGCCTTTCATTCGTCGGAGACAGTGTTCTGGGAGAAAACGTAAAATCTGGTTCCGGACTTACGACAGTCAATCACACAGTCGATTATAGTCAAATCACCTGTATGGCCAATTCTGAATCGGTAGAAACGGGCTTGACGAAGCTCGGCGTATTTATAGGTGATAATGTGTCCATTGGAGCTCGTCATACTCTTGGACCCGGCACCATTGTGGAGTCCGGAAAAATCGTTGCTGATAATATTACTCTCTAAATCAAACACTTAATTTTCAAAACCCGGCAAGACAAAAAAATGTGTGGTATAAGCGGCATTGTTCATTCTGAAAATATTGGCAGAAATTTATTTAACTCCATTCGCAACTTGGAATATCGTGGATACGATTCTTGCGGAATGGCTATGCTGCGACAAGGAGAGCTTGATTTGCGGAAAAATGTTGGGGGAATTGATGAAGTCAACTCATTGGAAAAATTGGATCAAATGCAGGGGAGCATCGGAATTGCTCACACGCGTTGGGCAACACACGGAGGAGTAACACAGGAAAACGCCCATCCCCATCTGTCTCCAAACAGGCAATTTGTAATTGTACACAACGGTATTATTTCAAATTATCAGGAATTGCGTGAGCGGCTGCTGAAAAATGGGGTTGTTTTTGAATCATTGACTGATACAGAAGTTTTCGTCAACTTGTTGGAGGAATCATACTCGAACTGCAATGATTTAGAAAAAGCCTTTTTAGCAGCACTAGGGCAAATCGAAGGTTCATTTTCAATTGTTATGCTTTCGTCGCATGATCCGGATCATTTGTACTGTGTTAAAAAAGAGTCGCCTTTGCTTCTCGGACTGGGCGAGGGTTGCAATTATGTTGGATCAGATCTCAATGCTTTTTTGGAATACACCAGAAAGGCGGTTGTTCTGGATGATGGCGAATATGTTGTTTTAGGTAAGAATGACTATCAAATCCGGAAATTGCAAACCCGTGAGCTAGTCGAGAAAAAAGTTTTACACATTGACTGGGACGTAGAAACGAGTAAGAGGGGGGGATATTCACATTACATGCTCAAGGAAATATTTGATGAACCGCAGACAGTACGGCAAGCGTTGAAAATTCCGTTGGGGCAGATTTCCGGTTTGGCAACAATGTTTACGGAATCTTCTCGAGCTTACCTGATGGGTGTGGGAACGACTTATTATGTGGCGAATATAAGTCAGTATTTTTTTTCAACTTTGGCAGATCGCTACTACCCTGCGCTGAGTTCTGACGAGTTTTCTGTAGTCAATGTTGAATCCGGAGATATGGTGCTGGCTCTTTCTCAATCCGGAGAAACCTATGATACTAAATCGTCATTGGAGTATGCGAAGGTTCATGGAGCGCAAACCGCCGCAGTTGTAAATGTGATGGGATCAGCAATAAGCATGATGGTTGATCAGGTAATTATGCAGGGTTCCGGTCCGGAAATTTGTGTTGTTTCCACAAAAGCTGCCCTGGCTCAAACTTTCATCATGCTGCGAGTAGCCCTCGAACTTGGTCGGATGCGGCAGCAAATTACACTGGATGTTTATCAAGAACATCAGCGGGATTTGGAATTATTTCCGCAAATGGTTGAGCAAATACTCAACGAACAATCCGGATTCGTTCGCAACATAGCGCGGGCTACCAGTCATGTAGAACATTGGTTGTTCCTAGGCTGCGGCGTTTATTATCCTGTTGCCATGGAGTCAGCACTGAAAATGAAAGAGATTACTTATCAGCACGCTGAAGGAATGCCAGCCGGATTTCTCAAGCACGGAACGCTGTCGATGGTAGAACCGGCTTTACACTCACTGTTTTTTGTCCCCCTTCCGGAACAAAAAGATTTGCATGACCGTACTCTTATTGCTATGGAACAAGTTAAAGCTCGCGGTGGTACGGTGATTGGAATCATGTTTCAGGGAGATGAGCGCGCTCTGGCAGTAACCGATCAAGCAGTATTATTGCCTCAGATGAGTGCATTGTGCGCGCCAATGGCACAAATGATTATGGCGCAGATGTTTGCATACTACGCCGCTTTGGACTTGGGCCGAAATATTGATAAGCCTAGAAATTTGGCAAAATCTGTAACTGTCGGCTGATTGCTTTCCTTCCCGGAATCCTTATAATTTCCTGCTAATTAAAATGACGTTTATGAATAACCGGCTTTCAGCCCTTATATTTCCAACAAAGATATGAAAGTTGAGCGAATACAGGGAACGGATGGCATTCGCGGTCCAGTCTGTTGTTTAGAAGATTGTAGCAGTTTGGAACCGATTTCGGCCTTACTTAATGAAGGCGTACTGACTGAAGAATTTTTTGAGTTATATACCTACGCCTATTGTCTGGAATTGCTGGAAGTCGATTTTGCATCAGCAACGGATCTCGTTGTAATTGGCTGGGATCCAAGAGATTTAAGTGGTCATTGTAATAAAGCTGCCGTGCGCGGAATAAGGAAGGCGGGGCTGACTGCGGTGGTTGTAGAGATTTTGCCTACTCCGGCGATTTCCCTTTACCAACTACACGTTGGAGCTGCATGTGCTTTCGTCTTAACTGCATCGCATAATCCTGCAGACCAACATGGGATTAAAATCTTTCTGGGGTATTCCAATATGAAATTATTTCCGGAAGATGACAAACGTTTAACGCAACGCTGTCTGAGTATAAATTATCAAGATTTGCGGAATTCGCCTATGCTGGGAGAGCTGCGCAATGATCACCATGTTGCACGGAAGTTTTTTATAGAATTTATGGCGGATCCACAAAATCACTGGTTGAGCGGTGATAGCTTAGCTGGGTCTACTATAATTGTTGATTCTGCAAATGGTGCTTTTTCTCCTATAATCAAGGACTTGCTGAAAGATTATTCTGCCGATTTTATATTTACCAATACTGACCCTGCTCACGGTATCAACCTGCGCTCCGGAGTAGCTGACCTTGAGGGAGTGGCTTTTATTTCTGCGGATGAAATACAAAATGGTTTATTTTCTGGCTACGAAACTTTGCATCAGATGTTGAAAAAAGGACAGGAACAAAAAGATGAAATACGAAATAGTTCTGACCTCGTTCTGGGTTTTGTATTTGATGGTGACGGTGATCGCTGTTTTTTATTGTTCTATGAACCGTTTCAGGACCGAATTTTAGTACTTGGAGGTGATGTGCTGGCCTATTTTCAGGCTAAGCTGCTTCAACGAAACTATAATTGGCACAAGGCGCCTTTGTTTGTGAATACGGTCGAAAGTGATTTGGAAGCAACGCGGGCGGCTCAGAAGGCTGGATTTGAAACCATGCAGTGTGCGGTTGGTGATAAATGGATTTTGTGGCAGGCCTGCTTTTATGACTGGCAGGCCAAGCAAAATTTTTATCTAAACAAAATAACTGCTCCGGAATTCAGGATTATGTTGGAGGAGGCAAATTCAAAGTTGGAGAAGATGGTAATAGATTCCAAATTTGACGTTTTGTCTGCAACGCGTACCATAATGTCTCTGGAAAAATGGGTCCGCGATAACATGGGTGATGAACTGGTGAAAAGTGCGTACGACAATGCATCTCAGCAACGGAATAATCATTTTGCAATAGGCAGCGAAGAATCAGGACACATCATTGCTTTAGCTAAAATGTACTCCGGAAATGGAACCCATCCGGTATTTATCGGAAATAGTTTGAAATGCGCCTTGAACAGTCTGGCTGCAATTTTGGCTTTACGTCCCGAAAAAAACACTCCGGAATTCTTTGAGTGGCTGAAAAATCCTTTTCCTTCCGGATTTCAAAAAAGTCTTCCGGTTTATTATGTTGACAAATCCTTG
>DTUH01000213.1:0-27320 GCA_012964265.1 Candidatus Lambdaproteobacteria bacterium | reverse complement strand
CATTGTGAAACGACAGGAGGAGCCCGAAATGCTGCTGCTGCGTGTTTTGGAAAAGGGAATTCCTGCGGCTACAGTGTTTGTAAGGAATTCCGGAACAGAGGATAAACTGGCGCTTTATCTCCGGGGGAGGGCGGATCTTTCTGGACACCTGGAAACACTTGCAGAAAAAATTTATACCTTTTTGCTGCTTTCCTTCAAAGATAAAAATAGCCCAATGGCACAAGCCGAAAAATTGGTTTTAAAGTGCTTGGAAGATGGAGCAAAACAAAAAATTGAATTGAAGCATGAAATATTTACTAAGATCTCCCTGGAACGGTTGCTTCTCGAAATGAGCTCTCGTCAAAAACTGATTCGGAAAGAAGGAGACTGCTGGAGTATCACGGAAATGGGGCGGATCTGCTCAAATTATTCTGAACGTTCAGAATAATTTGCTTTGCTCAGGATTTTTCTGAACGTTCAGAAAATATTTTTTTGACCGTAGGCTGAACCAAGTGGTAGTATTTCTTCTCTTGAGATTGGTAGCCCCGGACACCGTTCCGGGGTATCAAATAGTAATGTACGGGAAAACCGTTTGCACTATTTGATGTAGTAGGGCAGGGGCAACATGGTTCTCTACTCTAGCCGTATCTATAAAGCATAGGTAATCTCGAATTTGCCCTAATTTCCACAAATAACTAGTCATTCTTTATATTCAAATCAATTTCATGTTTTTGTGTAGATGGGTAAGCCTGTAACCAAAGACTTTGTTGTCTGAAGTACTCGTTTTGATCTGCAAACCATGCTTCAAGAAGTTTTGACTTTTTTCCAAATACTAGATAGTGAGGAACAAACCCCACCCATGGTTTATGTAAAGAATATTTCCAGATCCATTTGTTCCCTTTAAATTCAGTTGATCCTGGATTACCCAAAATTCCTTTAACCTGACTTGTGGTCATTCCAGGTTCAAGTTGGTTTGTTTTTTTCATTGAACCAATATTAGCACATCCGTTTAGGGAAAAAATAGTTGAGAATAGAATCAATATTGTTATGAAAATTTTCATTTTGACCTTTGTGTAAAATTATAAAAGAGTCTATAAAGTCACCAATTCAAAACTTTACAGACAGGTAGATTGAGGTCGATACCTAATAAATACTAAAGTTCCTAATTGAATGATCTTTCTAATTTCCTTGCATTCACAGACATAAAAATGGAGGGGCCTCTTTTCTTCGGAGATGAACCTATTTTAGTGAGGAACCGCAAAGGAACAATCAAATGATCCCCCAAATATTAACTATTTTTTAAGATAAAAGAAAATTGTCCTAATCCGAATAATAATAGTTCATTTCTCTGAGAACAACGCAGTATGGCTACGTTGTACACAAAATAATACTACGTTATTATGTGCAACATGGAGTTGCGCAAGAAATTTGGAAAACGATTAAAACTGATGAGGAAAGTCCGTGGTCTGACTCAAGAGCAGTTGGCGGAGAAGCTTGATTTGTCCGTGGAGATGGTGTCTTTCATGGAACGCGGCATTCATGCGCCTTCTTTTGAAACGCTTGATCGTCTATCCGAAGTGTTGCGATTTTCAGTGCGGGAATTATTCGGTTTTGAAACGAATCCAGTTTAATTCTCCTCTCCAAAAAGAAGAGTTGCATACTCTATGGATTTTGGTGGAGTTGTGAGGATGATTTCGACGCGCCGGTTTATCTTACGGGCTTTTTTAAGGGCACTGCCTTTGAGGGGTGAACCGGCAGCATCCGTGTAACCGGTCTTGGGGCGAGTGTCAGCATATCCGACAATTGAGATGGAATTTTCCGGATATTTGATACGGTTTATGAGCATGCTTGCAATTATGGTAGCCCGCGCAGAACTGAGCGCCCAGTTACTGGGAAACTTTTTGCTGCGCATTGGTACATTGTCCGTGTGACCTTCCACGGTCAGCAAATCTGATTTATGTTCCGGTATTTTAAGGATTTGAAAAAAAAGTGGTGAGAGAGCTTCGTAAGCTCCTTTCTTGAGAACGGCGTCTCCGGAACGAAAAAGGAAATCCTGCGGCAACGAAACGATGCAACTGAGCTTGGTAGAGCGAAGTTCATACTTACTGAACTTATCTTTGTTATTTTTGAGAAACTGTTCCAGTTCGCCGCAATTTTTAGGTTGTGTGGAAAGCGTGGTCAGCAAAACGAAAAAGCAGAATAACAGGGTCATTAAATCCGCAAAAGTCGTTAACCACCCTCCCTCAGAACCACCACTTCGACTCATGTTACAACCCCAACCCTTGACCCATTGCAGCCTGTTCTTCTTTAATTACCTTCTTTCGCAGCTTGGGAGGAAGATAAATTATTAAATCTTTGGCGGCGGTTTCGGGAAGTTCTCTGCGTTTCAGATAGAGCAGTCCTTCCCTGATCATTTCCATTAGCAGGACTTGCGATTCCTTGAGTTGAAAACGCTTGGAGGCGATTGGCAAAAAGATTAACTGCGAGAGTAAAACCCCGTAAAGGGTAGTTATCAACGCAACGGCCATGCCTCCCATCAACCCTGCTATGTCCGCGCCACCTTCTCCGCCAACACTGCCCAGCATCAGAATCAGCCCGACAACTGTACCAATCATGCCAAAGGCCGGTGAGGCACGTCCCATAAATTCCAGCATATCTATTTCTTCAAAAGAACGATAGTTGTACATTTCTATTTCGGAACGCACAATTTCCTCAATCATTTCTTCGGTAACCAAATCGACAGCAATAAAATCCTGCAGCCAGTTTTGCAGGTCTGTGTTTTTGACTGCACTGATTTCTTCATCAGTAATTAATTCTTTATTGGCCCGTTTTTCACAGAGGCCGATTATTGTATGATAAACATCCAGGAAATCCTTGTCCGCCTTTCCTTTTAAAAAGGCCTTGGCGATAAAGACAATTGCGCGCATTGCATCGCCAAAACGGAAGGCAATTAAGGTCGCCGCATAGGATCCACCAAGCACAATCAGTAATGATTTTAAATCCGCGAAGCGGGAAACAGAGCCAAGCCATGAGTCCTGAAACTCAGCAAAATTTGCTTTCAGAGCCCGTATTTCTTCGATGGAAGCTTGAGACGCTTTTAATGCTTCCAGAGTCATCTCAAATTCTCTGAACTGGTACATGTAATAATTCGAAAGGTGATCCGGCCAAATTATCCCGAAAATTACCAACGATACTCCTATCATCATTCCTAAAAGGGTTCCAATTTTGTCTAACATGAGATCCTTAAATAAATTCGACTATTAATTATATTATCAATATTATCAGTATATTATAGTGCTATCCGATTTCAGCTGCCATTTACTGACCTAACACTTGGAACTTCCCCAAAAAATAAATAGTAATAAGCCTGAAACATGATAGGCTAAAGACAAAGAGAGCCTTTACATTATGTTGCAGGTTCTCTTGTTTCTTCAGAGCATTCTGTCTTAAATACCTAAGAATTACAATACATTTTCTTAAAATGTGTTGCAGCGTTTTTCTGAAGTTTTAACAGTACAAAGCAGCACGGGACAATAATGACAGCGCAGTCACATTTTTTTCAGGCTTTACGGGAAAAAGCAGGTCCTTGCCTGATACAGCACCCTTGGACAATCGCCCAGATTAACTCAAGTAACATAAATCTCCTTAGTCGGAAAAATCTTGCAGCGAATTTGCTAGAGCGCATTCTTCCTTTGTTTGAAGTGAGTGAAGAGTTGACCAGATTTGCGGGACTGCAGCCGCTCTTCGAGGGAATAAATCTGCTTGATCCGCATTATTGCCGTGGAGATGAGGCTCTGCGAATGCTGGGGAAATGCCAGGGACTGAACGATTTTCAAAGAGAAAAGCTGGCAGGTGTTGTGATGCTTTTTATGGAAATTGTTAAAAAAACAAACCTTAATTCGCTGCAACTGAAAACATTTGAAATATTGACTTTGTGGTGGAAAATATTTCAGGAACACGAAGTCTGGGTCGCCCTTCAGTGGCTCTGGCAGGAAGGTGTAACTGTACCACACAGTCAAAATGGTTTTCGTGCATGGTGGCGCTTTTCACATGGATCTTTACCGGATTCCAAAAATATTTCTGAATCACATCCCAAAATATGGATAGCAATCTGTGAGGAGCAAACCGTCTTTAACAGTGCTTTTGAAGCAGACCGGATGGCTGCGGCATTTTCCGGAGATGGGAGATATGCCGACTTAGCAGGGGTTTGCGGTGATTTGCCTGACTGCGATAATTGTGAACTTAACGCAGAATGCCTTTGGTACGCAAATGAAGGCAATACTGCAATGGTGACGATTGAAGAAAAAATACAGAGGAATCAAATTTCAGCAGAAGATATTCCGGAATTGATGCGCTGGCTGCTGACTTCTAATCCGGAAGAAGCCGAAGCACTTCAGGCTTCACTTAACCGGGGAGCGCCGCTCAAAGATTGGAGTCGTGAAGGTTTGCGGGATTTGGAAAAACAGCAGCCGCTCGATTCAAAGCTGATTTTGCGCGTAGAGGCCATGAGGGAACTGTGCAAAAACTACGGAATTGAAAAGCTGAAACCGCAGGATCAGTTTAGTTCAAGCCGTGATATTTTTAATCATTTTCATCAACAATTGTCACGGAAAAAACAGGAGCAATTTATCATTGTTTTATTGGACAATAAACACCGTTATTTAGCTGAAGAAGATGTCAGCAAAGGAATTCTTAATAAAAGTCTGGTACATCCCAGAGAGGTTTTTGCCTCAGCCATTGAGCATCGTGCGGCAGCTCTGATTTGCATCCATAACCATCCGTCAGGGGATCCGGAACCTTCGCAGGAGGATTTACGGATTACAGAACGTCTGGTAGAGGTTGGGAAACTGGTGGGCATACCGGTACTGGATCATGTGATTGTTGGAAATGAGAGTTACACAAGTTTTGCTGATCAAGGATTACTTTGAAAAAAATAAAGGATCATTATTTTCACAAAGCAAAGCGTGAGGGTTATGTTGCCCGGTCTGCCTATAAACTGGAGGAGATTGATAAGAAACATCGGATCATCCAAAATGGAAATTTGGTGCTGGACTTAGGATGCTTTCCGGGTTCGTGGTTACAGTACACGAGCAGAAAAGTAGGTCTGAAGGGGCAGGTTTTCGGGGTGGACTTGCAGGCCGTTAATCTTTCACTACCGGCAAATGTCAAAGTTTTGCAGGCAGATATTTTTGAACTTACTGCAAAGGATCTGGAAATGAACGGTGGGATGGTTGACGTGATCCTGAGTGATATGGCTCCAAAAACTACTGGAATTCGTGGAACTGACGCGCTGCGTTCTTATGCGCTGAACCAGCAGGTTTTGCAGTTGGCAGACGATTTGTTGCGTACACAGGGAACGTTGCTGGTGAAAGCTTTTCAGGGGGCGCCGCTGGAAGAATTGCGACGAGAATTTAGTAATTCATTTGCCCAGGTCAAGTTATGTAAACCAAAAAGTTCACGTTCAGAAAGTGTGGAAATATTTATACTTGGACTGGCTAAAAAGTGAAGCCGCCGATAAACTTGAAATATTGTTAAAGATTTTTTGAAAATTGCCGATTTAAAACACGAGAGATTTCTCTGGATAAAGTCCGGAGAAATCTGTTCTAAGCACCACACAAAAATGTGCTTTGATTAAACTTTAAGTTTATTAGACGGCAATGAAAATAAGACAAAACCCATCAGCCTTAAACACATTGAGACATGCTTCCAATCACTTCAGCAAGGTGAAAGGCGGTATTGCGCGTCTTAGTTCCGGGGTCAAGATAAATACAGGTGCAGATGGTCCTGCCTCACTGATTGCGTCAGAAAGATTGCGAGGAAATATTGTAGGACTTAAGCAGGTTTATAACAATGTTTCATCTTCTGTTTCATTGATGCAAACCGCGGAAGGTGCCTTAAATGAAGTCAGTGACCTCTTGATTAAAATCAAACAATTGACCATACATGCCATGAATGAAGCAACTAACAGCTCAGACATGTTAACTGCCGATCAAGCGGAAATTGAGGATTTACTTGGTACTATTGATCGAATTTCGCAAAATACTGAATTTGGCGGAAAGAGGCTGCTCGACGGCAGCATGGGAGCACATGGTACTACTGTGGGCGATTCTCTGCGCTTTGTCTCTGCAGAAGCAACGACATCAGCTACTCCTGAACAAGGCTGGAAAGTGGATATTCATCAAATTGCAACACGAGCCCGGAAAAGTGGTACAGTCGTAATTGATGTCAATAACATCCGGAACGGTCTGCAAATTCTGCTGAATGAAGGTGGAAGAAGTATTTCATTGAATACCTCCGGCAGTCAGATGGGCCGGGACATTGAGCAAATGCTTAAGGATGTTGATCAGGATCCCGTACGTTTTCCCGCGTCCGAAATGTCGGCGCAAATACGCGGATTAGTTGTTTATGCTTTGAATCAAGAAATTGCGGATAATGGTTTAAATCTTCAGGTCATGGAGACTCCGGACAATAAATTACTGGTGCGGCACAATTATTTCGGAGATTCAAGTTCGTTTTCTGTTACAAGTTCGGTTGCGGGAATACTTTCCGCGGAAGCGAATATTGCCCAAACGTCTGAACGCGGAAAAAATGTAGAAGGTACAATCAACGATGAAATGGCTTTGGGCGAGGGGCAACTGTTGACGACTTTGCAGGGAATGGAAGCCGCTGGTATAACAATCAAGTATGATAAGGAATTAGGCTTTAATGAAATTCCGATTTTTGATGATGCAGGTGAACAGACCGGCACAGAGTTGATTGAGCAAAAAAACGAAGACATTGTCGGTGGACCGAATAATCCTAAAATTGAAGGTTATGTACATGTTTCTCAGCTGTCAAAAGAATTTCAGGTTGGGCTTGATAAAAAATCAAACTCCGCATTCTCTTTTGCAAACGTCCGTACCAGTCTCATGGGTAACGGAATAAAAAACAAGAGCGGTTTCCAGAGTCTTGCTGACATTGATGTAAAAACGCCACAGGGTGCAAAAGACGCGGCAATAATTGTCGGGCAGGTTATTGATCAAATCTCTGTTTACCGCGGGGAATTGGGTTCATTTCAAAAAAATACGCTGGAGAGTAACCTGATCAGCCTCAAAATCGCGGAAGAAAATATCACTCAGGCAGAATCGACTCTCCGGGATTCAGATATGGCCGCTGAAATGTCGAATCTCACTAAAGATCAAATCATGCTGCAGGCAAGCACTGCAATGATCGCACAGGCTAATCAAGTTCCAAAAACGGTGCTGGGTTTAATCCAAAACGGCGGCTCAGCTTAAAAGTTCTTTTCTGCTTAAAGGTGGCTGCCGGATCTCACTTTGATCCTCCAAAAACCCTTCCTTAATTTCATTATTTAATCGCTAAAAAAACTTGCCGTTTACTCAAGAAAAGGGCTAGTATTACGCTTAAGCAGAAAGTTTTTCTTCGTTCAGGTATCCAAAAAATATGGATTCCACTACTTCACTGATTGTATAAAATGAACTCAACTGAAATGGAAACTCTGCAACAACCGCAGCAACTATCTCTGGAATTGAGAGGAATTACAAAAAAATTCCCTGGAATTGTCGCAAATGATTCGGTTGATTTTAATTTGCGTGAGGGAGAGATTCATACAATTCTTGGTGAAAATGGCGCCGGTAAATCAACCTTGATGAACATGATAGCCGGACTTTATCCCGCAGATGCCGGAGAGATGCGAGTCTTTGGCGAACAGGTAAATTTCACCAATCCACGTCAGGCGATTGAGAAAAGTATCGGCATGGTTTTTCAGCACTTTATGCTGGTAAGGAACCATACTGTTGCAGAAAATATTATCCTTGGAATGCCCGGAGTTGTAGGACTTAATTTGAAAGAGGTCCATCAGCAAATCAGGGAAATCAGTGAGCGCTATGATTTGTTTGTAGATCCGGAAAAGAAAATTCAGGAGCTTTCTGTAGGCGAACAGCAACGTGTTGAAATTGTCAAAGTGCTGTTTAGAGGCGCGCGCATTTTGATTCTGGACGAGCCCACAGCAGTTTTGACTCCACGGGAATCGGAAGCCTTGTATGAAATTATGCAGCGCATGACGGATGAAAAACATTCCATCATTTTTATCACGCATAAAATGAAAGAAGTGATGGCGCTCTCGCATCGAATTACCGTTTTGAGTCGTGGAAAGGTGATGGCAACTTTGCGGAGAGATGAAACAAATCCGGAAGAGTTGGCTGATTTGATGATCGGTAATTTGGAAGCTAAGGACTTAATTAAAGTTTCTGAATTTCTGCGTAAAACAGTAATTGAAGAAAGGGATGAAGTCAGTTCAGATTCGCATCAGCAAAAGCAAACGTCCGGAAAGTTGACTATAGCCCTAAAAGAAATTCATGCGGCGAATGATTTGGGACATCCGGCTTTGAAGGGAATTTCGCTGGAAATACGGTCCGGAGAGATATTAGGTATGGCCGGAGTTTCCGGAAATGGTCAACCGGAATTGACTGACGTTTTGAGCGGTTTGCGTCCTCATACTCAGGGTACGTTTCAGTTTGAAGATGTGTCTTTGAAAAATCCTACTGTGAACGAAATGATTGACCGCGGAGTCGGCTATATTCCGGAGGATCGCAAGAAGTATGGAGTTTCTTCCGGAATGTCAATTGCTTATAATTTCCTGCTGCGGGATTTTCGCAATCCGGAGTTTTGTTCGAAACAACTCCTCAAGCTTTCAAATATCTTCGATTATGGTCAAGAGAAAATGCAGGAGTTTGACATTCGCGCACCTTCAGCAAAAACTCAGGTTGGACTGCTTTCCGGAGGAAACATGCAGAAAGTAATTCTTGCTAGGGAAATTTCGCGGCCACTGAGTTTACTGCTGGCTTCTCAACCTACTCGCGGTTTGGATATTCACGCAACCAGTTTCATCCGGAACCAAATTTGTCAGGCACGGGATTGCGGTTTAGCGGTGCTGTGGATTTCTGAGGATTTGGATGAATTGCTGGCGGTCGCCGACCGGATCGCCGTGATCTTTGACGGACGCATAGTCGGCATTCTTTCGCGAGAGGAAGCCTCAGTAAGTTTGATTGGACAGATGATGACTGGGATGAACAAAAACGGCACGGAACATTATTCAGGGAAAAGTTAAAATGCGTGACTACCTGCTAATTTATGTAAATGGTCGGCGCTACCAAATTTCCGGGGTGCGCGGTTTTCAATCACTATCGGATTTTTTACGATGTGATTTAGGTTTGGTCGGCACCAAAGTAGTTTGCGCTGAGGGTGACTGCGGTTCCTGTACAGTACTCATCGGACGTGTCCGGAATTCTGAGTTGCACTATGAGGGAATTGATAGCTGTATTCAATACCTGTTTCAACTGGATTGTGCTCACGTCATTACAGTGGAAGGCTTGAAGGACGAGGGACAAAAAATACATCCCGTACAAAAAGCGATGGTTGACGCGGTTGGATCACAATGTGGATATTGTACACCGGGATTTGTGATGGCGCTGGTAGCGATGCTTGAAACAAAGGAAACCCTGACGAGGCATTCCATACAGGAGGGCTTAACCGGAAATTTGTGTCGCTGTACCGGCTATGAACAAATAATCGATGCAGGCTTGTCTCTGAAACAGCAAGCCATTCCCAGAGTTTCGAAACGTTTCGCTACTGAGGAAATGCTTGCAGATTTTACGGAACAACTTGCTGAACCAGTATTTTGTGAGTATGAGGAAAAATGGAATGGTGCAGTTCAACAAGTACAGTTTTTTGTGCCTGCGACTTTGGAAGAAGCTCTTGAATTTAAGCAAAAAAATCAGCATGTGACCATTGTTGCCGGCGGAACAGATATTTCGGTTCAGATGAACAAAGAGCGTATTGAGCCAAATTGCATAATGAGCCTGACGCATTTGACTGGATTGGAAATTCTTGAGATTGAAAATAAAACCGTAACAGTTGGAGCCGGAGTGACTTGGACAAAACTGGGAGAATATTGTCAACAGCACCTTCCTCAGCTTGCAGAAATCATCTCAATTTTTGCCTCACGACAAATCAAGAACGCTGCAACACTGGCCGGGAACATCGCAAATGCGTCGCCGATTGCGGACTCCCTCCCTTTCCTTTATGTAATTGACGCGGAAATAGAATTGAGCAGATCACAACCGGATGCATCGGTGGGAAAACGCTGGGTCAGGATCAATCAGTTTTATCAAGGTTATAAAAAAACTAAAATGAAACCGGAGGAACTGATTACGAGAATTCGCTGGAATCTGCCTGAAGTGGAGGATGTACTGAAACTCTATAAAGTTTCCAAACGCAAAGACTTGGATATTTCAACTTTTACCGCCGGAATTTTGCTGAAGTTGAAAAATGGAAAAATACAAAAAGCGCGTCTAGCTTTTGGCGGAGTGGGTCCGGTTGTTCTGCGTTTGCCAAACACAGAAAGGTTTTTGCAGGGTAAACCGATGGTGCTGGCAATTTTCAAGGAAGCAGGGAAATTGGCTCGTGAGGAAATCAGTCCAATTTCAGATGTCCGCTCATCTTCGGATTATCGGTCGCAGTTGGCGGAAAACATTTTGATGAAGTTTTTTCATGAATGTTGTGACACGCAGGACAATAAAGAGGTGGCATGAAGGTGAATGGGAAACAGGTTTCGTATGACTCAGAACGGGACAGTGTGGACGGTGAAGATTTGTTTGCGGATGATATCACGTCGGCACGAAATATACCGAAACGTGATTTTATTGAAAGTTCGACTAAACAAAAAAGAGACCCCATGAAAGTTGTTGGAAAACAGGTACCACACGATTCTGCGGTAGGTCATGTAACAGGTGAGGCTTTGTTTGTGGATGATTTGCCGTTCGCAAAAAACGAATTGATCGTCGATTTTATCGCAAGTCCTGTTGCGCACGGAAAAATTGTGAGTTTAAATTCCGATGAACTTGCTCAACTGGATGGTATTGCAGGAGTTTTTACCTGTGCGGATATTCCAGGACATAATCTTTATGGACCGGTTATTCAGGATGAACACTTTTTGGCAGAAGGTGTTGTGGAATACGTGGGACAGCCAATCGCGATTATCGCGGGTGAGTCCCGGAAAGCGATTCTACACGCCAAAAAAAGGCTGCAACTCGAAATCGAAGAACTGGTTCCGGTTTTAACCATCGACGAGGCGCTTGCGGCAAAACAATTTTTAGGCGTTACCCGTGAATTTAAACAGGGTGATTTTGAAAAAGCCTGGAACGCGGCAGAACACACTTTGCAAGGAACATTTGTCTGCAATGGTCAGGAACAATTTTATTTGGAATCTCAAGCCGCAATCGCCTGGCCGGGAGAGCACGGCGAGATTCATGTTCATTCTTCAAGCCAGAATCCAACCGAAATTCAGGAAGTTGTCGCTGAGGCTTTAGGATTGGGATTTCACGAAGTGGTTAGTGTATGCAAACGCATGGGCGGTGCTTTTGGCGGCAAGGAAACCCAGGCAGTAATCCCGGCAGTCATGGCGGCATTGGTGGCCGCAAAAACCAAGCGACCGGCTCGGGGAGCTTACACCAAAGACGACGATATGAGTTCCACCGGTAAAAGGCATCCGTACAAAATTCATTACAAAGCCGCGTTCACAGCAGAAGGAAAGATTACCGGAGTAAGCTTGGATATTTACTCCAACGGCGGAGCTTGTGCTGACTTGTCAACCGCAATCCTGGAGCGCACGTTATTCCATGCGGACAACGCCTATTTCATTCCGAACCTGATTTTTAAGGGAACTATCTGCAAAACAAACTTTCCGCCCAATACAGCATTTCGTGGATTCGGAGGTCCGCAGGGAATGGCGAATATTGAAAACATGATTCAGGAAATCGCCCTTGTTTTGAAAAAAGACGCTTTGGAGATTCGGCGTCTCAATTGTTATGCTCATGCTGAACGCAATGTCACTCCATATGGACAGGTTGTGCGGAATCATCTTCTTCCGGAAATCATTGATCAACTGGCTGATACATCAGGATATCGGCAGCGTTTGAAAGAGGTCGAAGAGTTTAACCGACAGTCAACCACTCATCTGCGTGGACTTGCTTTAACACCGATGAAGTTTGGAATTTCCTTTACCACCAAATTTCTCAATCAGGGAAATGCGCTGGTAAATGTTTTCAGAGACGGTACGGTGCAGGTTTCTACCGGAGGCACGGAAATGGGGCAGGGACTGAATACCAAAATAAGGCAGTTAGTGGCTGATGAATTCACCATATCCTATGAAGATGTGCGGATGATGATTACTTCCACGGAGAAAAACAACAACACGCCACCGACCGCCGCTTCCGCGGGTACCGACTTGAATGGAATGGCTGCGGTAAACGCATGCCGGAAAATCAGGAAGAATTTGACTGAGTTTGCGAGTCGTTATTTGTTGTCTCCTGATAGTGATTTTGATCCATCTCCGGAACATATTATTTTTGAAAACGGAACAATTTATGATGATCGGTGTAAGGTTCGCTTTCCGGAAAATAAAATCACTTTCCAGGAACTGGTAAAACTGGCTTTTATGGAAAGAGTAAGTATGGGAGAGAGAGGTTTTTATGCGACGCCTGAAATTAATTTCAATCGTGATACAGAGAAAGGCGAACCATTTTTTTATTACACGACCGGTGCGGCCGTTTCCGAAGTACTCATTGACCGTTTTACTGGACATCTCAAGCTCGAGCGTTCAGATTTGCTGCTTGATATTGGTGAATCAATCAATCCGGGAATTGACAAAGGGCAAATTGTCGGAGGTTTTATTCAGGGAGTGGGTTGGGTAACAAACGAAGAGCTGCGTTATACTGACAAAGGTAAGCTCTTGTCTTATTCGCCGACGACCTACAAAATTCCAAATATCCAGGATCTTCCGGAAATTTTCAATGTAGATACCATCGAAAATCAGCAACATCAAATCAACGTCCGCCGCAGCAAAGCGGTTGGTGAACCTCCGCTGATGCTTTGTTTGTCCGTCTGGATTGCGGTCAAGCATGCTTTATCATGTGTAAGAAATGACGTGATTCCTCGACTGAATCTTCCAGCAACGGGTGAAGAAATACTGCACCGACTCACTGAACTGACTGACGATTCAAAAGATTATGGTGCAGTAAAATTTTCCGCAGATGAATCAGAAGTCTCGCTGGTTTCCCTGTCGACACCCTCTTCTGAAAAAGTACAAGCAGTCTGAAAAAGCCTAAATTAGCAGTTTGTTTTGCTCGTAAAATAGCTGATTGAATTGACATTTACGGTTTTATTCGGCATAGTGTAGGTGAGAATTTGTTGAAGCAGATCGTTTGTAAACAAAAAAATATTTATTAACTGGAGAAAGAATGAAGGACATAGAAATTAACGGGATAAAGGAAACCATTGTCGAACGCTCGGACTATCCGATAGAAGAATGCAAAAACATTCTGGGAAATGAAGTTACAGCAATTTTGGGTTATGGACCTCAGGGTCGAGGGCAGGGATTGAATATGCGGGATCAGGGTTTTAAGGTTATTTTGGGACTGCGTAAAGGCCGAAGCTGGGACAAAGCTCTGGCGGAAGGTTGGATTGAAGGTGAAACGCTTTTTGAAACGGAAGAGGCCGCTAAGCGTGGGACCATTCTACAATATTTGCTTTCAGATGCCGGACAAATTTCTGCCTGGCCGATGGTTAAAGCAAGTTTAAATGATGGCGACGCCCTCTATTTCTCACATGGTTTCGGCATCGTATTTAAACAGGATACAAACATTATTCCACCAGAAAATGTTGATGTAATTTTGGTTGCACCAAAAGGAAGCGGACTGACTGTACGCACACATTTTCAGGCAGGACGCGGAATAAATGCTTCTTATGCGATTCATCAGGATTACACCGGACGTGCCCGTGAAAGGTGTATTTCCACAGCATTCGCAATTGGTTCCGGACACCTTTTTGAAACTACCTTTGAAAATGAAGTTCACAGCGATCTCACAGGTGAACGTTGTGTTTTGATGGGACTGCTTCAAGGAGCATTTCTCGCGCAATATGAAGTCTTGCGTGAACATGGACATTCACCTTCAGAAGCCTATAATGAAACAATAGAAGAAGCCCTGCAGAGTCTTTATCCTTTGGTGGCGGAAAAAGGCATGGATTGGATGTATGCCAACTGCTCGACAACTGCTCAACGTGGTGCGCTCGATTGGGCGCCGCGTTTTCGGGATGCAATAAAACCTGTGGTTGAAAAGTGTTACCAAAGTGTACTGGATGGAACTGAGGCGAAAGTATCCATTGATTCAAACTCTCAAGCGGATTACCGGGAAAAACTGGAAATCGAACTTGAGGAAGTCAGCAATCAGGAAATGTGGCAGGCCGGAAAGGTATTACGTCAATTGCGTCCGGAAAATTTATAAGCGTTCTTTGAGGTTAGTATGAGCTTTGTCAAGTTACTTGAAGAAGGAAAGTATTACGAAATACAAAAGCGGAGCGGACGTTCCGATACTTTGGAGCAGGAATCAACTCCATTTTGTGGTGCGCTGCGTCCACACTACAATCCGAAAATGCTTTTGTTGCTGTCGAGTCCGCTGGAATCCCGGGGTGACGTTTTTGAATTCAGGTCAGAAGACATTATTTATGCGGAAGAACTTTCCAGTATCACAAAGCCGAACGGCGTGACTGTCGAACGGGTACGCCTTTGGGTAAGGAATGGCAGCCCTGCAATGCGTATGGAGCCGATACTCGTAGGAACTGACGAGTAAGCGATGCTTAATTTATCCTGATGCTAAGTTCAAAAAGTTTTGGCAGCAGTTTCAGCAGATTTTCCCTACTGTCTTTTTTACTTGCCTTAGCTGCGCAATTTAAAGCCAACTCCAAAAACCCACAAATCATGCCCCCCTTTAATCGAGCTAAATCAAGTCCAGGCAAATCAATGCTTTTGCTGGGGCAGATAATGTTTTTGATTTTGCTGTTCACCCCCTGGTTGCTAACCACCGCGATTGCTCAGTTTGATGATGACTTTGAAATTCCTGAAAACGTTGTTTCTTTTCAGGTAATGCTCGAACCTGAGAAACCTCGTCCGGGAGAACATGCCCGTCTTATTTTGGATTTGCAAATTCAGCAGGGCTGGCACGTTTTTTCCGTGATTCCGGGTGATGGTGATTTCGCTCCAATTCCCACCACATTGACGATCAAAGATGAGTCGCTGCTATTAATCGGCCCAGTTTACGAAAGCAATCCTATAACGGCTCCGGATCCAGTCCTGGATATGGTGTTGAGCTTTCACGAAGAGAAAGTTACTTTATTCCAAAACATACAAATTCCTGAAGAGTTAAGCGGTGGTAATGTTTTAAGCTACAATGGAAATCTAAGTTATCAAGCGTGCAGCGACCGTGTTTGCCTTCCTCCAAAAACTGAGCAGTTTTCCCTCCAAATTCCACTTGGTACAGGAATCGTCCGTGCTGAATTTAAAATTCCACAGTTTGCGGTTGATAATCCTCCGGAAGAGATTTCTGAAATTGAAGATGCACTCAAGGAAGGTTTTTGGAGTTTTATTGGACTGGCGGTCATTGCAGGATTATTGGCTTTGCTGACACCCTGTGTTTTTCCGATGATTCCGGTCACAGTCGCTTTTTTCACAAAACAGGGTGATGCAAACGCCAGAGAAACATTACGACTGGCTGCCCTTTTTGGCGCGGGAATCGTGGGAACCTACACGGTTACAGGCATGTTGCTTTCTATGGTTTTGGGGGCAGCGGGTGCGGTGCAGTTTGCCACAAATGGCTGGGTCAATTTGGCGATTGGCGCAATGTTCACTCTTTTTGCTTTCAGCCTGATGGGTTTTATACAATTGAATGCACCGGGTGGATTGGGAAATATTGCGGATCGCTGGTCAAGACATTTGAGTGGAACGGCGGGGGTACTGGCAATGGGACTTGCCTTCACACTGACTTCTTTCACTTGTACCGTACAATTTGTGGGAACCATGTTGATTGCCGCTTCTCAGGGAATGTGGTTTTGGCCCATTGTGGGAATGTTAGTTTTCTCAACTATTTTTGCTTTCCCTTTTTTCTTGCTGGGAATTTTTCCGCGTCTTATCCAGTCGATGCAATCCAAGTCTGGAAACTGGATGCAGCACCTGAAAATCATTTTGGGTTTACTTGAACTGGCAGCGGCTTTCAAATTTTTCAGCAACTCAGATTTAGTTTGGCAGCTGGGTGTGATTGATAGAGATTTTGTTTTGGCGGCGTGGGTTGTACTTTGCGTAATTGGGGCACTGTTTTTATTAGGTGCTGTAAAAATACATCATGTTCGTGTTGAAAAAACAGGAGGTACCGGATTTGCCACTGCTTTCCTTTTTGCCATGTTGGGAATTTATCTGGTGCGAGGATTGGTTGGCGTGCCACTCAACCCGTGGGTAGATACCTACTTACCGCCGGTGCTGCAAACATTTTCAGAAACCAGACCTGGTTATACAGCAAGTTCTGGAAGTTCAGGAGAAATTAAAGCGTTTTCTTTGCCCTGGCAAAACGATTTGTCTGTGGCCTTAAAACAGGCAAAAGCAGCAAACAAACGGGTGTTTATTGACTTTACCGGATACACATGCGTTAACTGCCGCTGGATGGAAAAAAACATTTTTTCCCATCCGGACGTGATGGACCGTTTTCAACAGAATTTTGTATTGCTTCAGCTTTACACTGATGGAGGTGAAAAAGCAGTAGAGAACCAACAAATGCAAATCAAACGCTTCAAAACCGTCGCCCTTCCCTTGTACGTGATTCTCGACGCAGATGACAAACTGTTGAATAAACATGCCGGAATTTTGAAACCTGCATCCGAATTTATAAAATTCCTGAACTAATTTCCCATTAAAATAATTTAGCTGTGCGTGCCTGGACCGTTTTACTATTATCTCTTGGAGCAGTATTTATCTTAAGCGGCTGCTCAGACCTGGGATTTTATTGGCAGGCCGCTTCCGGACACCTCGACCTGCTGAACCGCAAGCAGGATATTCGTGAGTTGCTGAATTCTCCTGAAACATCTCCGGAATTAAAACAAAAACTGAAACTGGTGGAAAGTGTCAGGACTTTCGTAATTGTGGAAATGGCTCTTCCGGATAATGAAGGCTACACCGGTTATGTTGACCTGGGGCGTCCTTATGTGACGATGGTAGTAACGGCGGCACCCCCTCTTGAATTGAAAGCATATCAATGGTGTTACTGGTTTGCAGGCTGTCAGGAATACCGCGGCTACTTTGATGAGAACGATGCCCACTCATACGCTGCAGAAATGAAGCAGCAGGAGCTTGATGTTTCGGTAGAACCGGTTACCGCCTACTCTACACTTGGCTGGCTCAACAAACCCTGGCTGCCGAATTATTTTTCGGATCCCGTACTCAGTACTTTTCTGCTCCAGCGTGATGCAGAATTGATTGCGACCCTGATTCACGAAATGGCTCACCAAGTTGTTTATGTTAACAACGACACGGCCTTCAATGAATCTTTTGCGGTTTTTGTAGAACAGGAGGGTTTGCGGCAATATCTGATTCACTCTGAAAATACCGATCTGTTTGAGGGTAACAGGGAAAATATTTATCAGTGGTATTTAAGTGCCGAAAAAGATCGTCGTCTGTTCCGGCAAATGATTAACACAACTTTTGATAAAATGAAAATCATCTTTGCAGCAGAAATTTCGGATGAAGTAAAGCTGCAAAAAAAAGAGGAATTGTTTTATAAATTGCGAGAAAATTATGACAGTCAAAAAAATGAATTTCAAGTACTTTCCTATGACAACTGGTTTAAACAAAAACTGAACAACACTCATTTGCTTGGTGTGCAGCGTTACCAAAGTCGAGTAGAAGAATTCGCGCTTCTTTTTGAAGAACAGCAACGAAAGTGGCCTCAGTTCTTTGATGCAGTGCGGGAGTTAGCTAATGCTTCGGAAAAATAGCCAAACCAACGTTTTGACACTCTGAATGGAATCAAATCAATGCTAAAGTATACTGCAAAAAAATTACGTGTCATCCTTTTGGACCGTGACGGTGTAATCAATCAGGAGCCAGGACCGATACTGACTCCGGAGCAGTTTGTGATGATTCCGAAAAGCGCCGCTGCTGTGGCCCGTCTTAATGCTAAGGGCTGGCAGTGTTTCGTGATTACGAATCAGGCAGCGTTTGCCAGAGGTGATTTGAGTGAGACCGTCTTTCAAACTATAACTGCAAAAATGGGGTCCGAACTGGAAAAATCCGGAGCGCATATTGACGGACAATATTATTGTCCGCATCATCCTGACTGGAAAAATGGTCAGCGAAGAAAAGAACCTAAGCCGTGCGCTTGCCGTAAACCTGGAACCTTACTGCTCGAACAGGCTGCAGCGGAACATGGATTTTCTGCGGCGGAATCAGTTTTAATTGGAGACTCGATCGGTGATTTTGCGGCAGCAGCGAAATGGGGAACATGCTCTATCGGAGTACGTACCGGACATGCCGGTCAGGACGGAAAGGCGTCCGCGGAGCCGGATTATTGGAAAGCTGATTTATGGGACGCAGTTGAGTTTTTGTTGGAGAACTCCTCTTGATTTTAAAAATTGGTGGATTTCAAGCGCGACAATCGAAAGATGCATAGAGTTGATTTCACAAATAACTTGAGAGCATCAACACAAAAAGCTAGCCTCAAATGATAACTTTTTATCATTTAATTGTTTTAAATCATAGTTTCAAAATTTTTTTAGCATGACCCTGATCAGAATTTTCATGAGTTATTTACATTCAGGTAAAACTTGTTTTTCCAATAAAATCTCAAAGTTGCTGTTTTTTCTTTTTACATCATTTCTAATTTCAGGAACAGTTTGGGCAGGAACGCTTACGGATGGATTGTACGCACAAATGAAAACCTCAAAAGGTGAAATTATGCTGCGGCTTTTTTACCTACGTGTGCCGGTGACCGTGTCCAATTTTGTCGGACTTTCTGAAGGAACAAAAGAGTGGAAAGATCCTGTAAGCGGCAAAACCAAAAAGGCACGATATTTCGACGGTTTGAGTTTCCACCGGGTGATCAAGGATTTTATGATTCAAGGTGGAGATCCTCTCGGAACAGGTTCGGGTGGGCCCGGTTATACGTTTACGGACGAATTTCATCCGGAGCTAAAACACAACAAACCCGGAATTCTTTCCATGGCCAACGCCGGCGCAAACACAAACGGCAGTCAGTTTTTTATTACACATGTCCCAACACCGCATCTTGACAATAAACATTCGGTTTTTGGTGAAGTTGTTGAAGGGATGAATGTGGTCAATGCCATTGAAAAAGGGGATTTGATTCAGACCGTGACAATCATCCGTAAAGGTGAATCTGCCAAATCGTTTGATCCGGAAACTGCAGAAAAACTGATTGCAGAACGTAACAAAGAACTTGCTGAAAAAAACAAAAAAGTAATTCCCGCAACAACTGCAAAACTAGATCCGGCAAAAATTCTAAATTCAGGACAGACAGATGCAGATGAAGTGAGTGTTGAAATGCTGGTAGTGACTTACAAAGGAGCCCGGACAGCTAAACAAAATATATACTACGATAAGCCCGGTGCAAAAAAAGTTGCAGAAAAACTGACAGATTTAGCTCGGCGAAAAGGGGTTGTTTTTGCTGATTTAATCAACCGGTTTTCGGATTTACCACAACAAACCAAGTTGCCGCTTTTATCCTCAAAACAGCCGAATTTGTCGGATTTCCTGAAACCTGCTTTTAAATTAAAAGTGGGACAAATAAGTGATCCTGTCGATTCTGCCTTTGGATATTTGATTTTCCGACGTGTTGCTTCAGAAGCGGTAACTGCGAGTCACATCCTAATAACCTTCGAAGGCGCTCTGCGTGCCACCAAAAAACGCAACCGGAAAGAAGCCAAAAAATTGGCAGAAAAAATATTGAAGGACCTTAAAAACGGAATTGATTTTGCTGAATTGGCACATCAACATTCCGACGGACCTTCCGGACCAAAAGGTGGTGATTTAGGTCGTTTCACACGTGGACAAATGGTTCCGGAATTTGATCAGGTCGTTTTCAACCTGGAACTGGGTGCGGTGAGCGGAGTAGTCGAAACTCAGTTTGGCTACCACATCATCAAACGCACTCAATAACTGTGAAAATTAGTAGTATGGACTTTTTTATCCACCAAGACTACGGGCCTGATGTCCGCCATTCTTTTTGAAATACAGTTGGAGTAAGGAATTGAAAACCGCAGGCATAATAATCATCGGAAACGAAATTTTATCCGGAAAGGTGACGGATATAAATTCACCTTATTTGTGTCAGGAATTGAGACCTCTCGGTGTGGAGGTCAAGCAAATTATCACAATTCCGGACATTCCGGAAATCATCGGTCGGACTGTGGTGGATTTTTCGGAACGCTTCACCTGGGTTTTTACCAGTGGTGGTATCGGTCCAACTCATGATGATATTACAGTTGCCTCCATCGCCAATGGTTTTGGGATAGAACTTTTTGAATCACCTCTGATCATGAAAGTCATCCGTAATTATCACGGCGATAAAATGACATCCGCACACCGCAGAATGGCGATGATTCCGGAAGGTTCGGAACTGATTGAATATGCCGAAGGTCGGGGTCCACAACTGCAGTTTCGCAATATATTTGTATTTCCGGGAATTCCGGAATTTTTGAAAATCCGTTTTTCAGCCATCAAGGAACGCTTCCGGACAACTCCGATTGTTTTGAAACAAATATATCTCAAGGCTGATGAAGGTGTAATCGCGGAGTCACTCGATGCAACCCAGGAAGCATTTCCGGAACTGATGCTGGGTTCATATCCCAAAGTATCTGGATCTGACTATGACGTAAAGTTGACTCTTGAATGTCGAGATTCCACTTATTTGGAAAAAGCCTTCGATTTTCTTTACGAACGTTTACCAGAAAAATGTGTTCTGCGGATTGAATAAGAAAACTCACCAAAATCAAATGCTTACTCTAAAAAACCTCCAACAGCATTTTTCTGGACGAGGCCCGTTGATTCATGTGGTTTTGGACGGTTGGGGCATTGGTGAACCCGATGAGACAAACGCCATCTATCAGGCAAAACCACCTGTGATGAGCCGCTTGACAAATGACTATCCATACACCCAGCTTTGGACACACGGACTTCATGTCGGCTTGCCAAACGATATGGATTTGGGCGGATCAGAAGTTGGGCACATGACGATGGGTGCAGGAATGATCAAGGAGCAGGGGCCAACGCTGATTCAGAAACTAATTCAATCCGGAGAGTTTTTTGAAAATCCGGTTTTAAGTCGGCATATCCAAAACTGTGTGACGCATGATACACCGCTCCATCTGCTGGGACTGCTTTCAAACGGGAATATCCACAGCCACGTTGATCACACGGAAGCAATAATTAGGCATGCTTTTCAGGCAGGGTTAAGACGCTGTTATCTGCACGCGTTACTTGACGGAAGAGACGTTGGAGTACAATCCGCACTGGATTTTACGGAACCTTTTGAAAAGCTGTTTTCGGAATTAAAGAGTCAACGTGCTGAAATCGATTATGCTTTTGCAAGCGGCGGCGGACGTGAAGTTGTGACAATGGATCGTGACAACAATTGGGAAAAAGTGGAAGCTGGTTGGAATATTCATGTGCATGGAAAATCCGAAAACCGCTTTCCTTCCATCCGGAGTGCTATTGAACATTTTCGGAAACTCAATCCTGAGATCATAGATCAGGATATTCCGGGATTTGTCCTTGTCCGTAACGGAGAGGCTGTCGGGAAAATCGAAAATCAGCACGCGCTCATTTTTACAAACTTTCGCGGCGATCGTGCAAGCGAATTTTCGGAGGCGATGCTGGCAAAAGATTTTCCGCATTTTGAACGTGCTCGTCCTCAAATACTGTTTGCAGGAATGACACAGTACGATCAGGATAATGAAATTCCTCCGGATTTTCTAGCGGGAACTCCGGAAGTGGATGATCCTTTCGGCAAGCGTATTCTGGAAATTGGCCTCAAGCAGTTCCGACTGACAGAAACACAAAAATTCGCCCACGTTACTTTTTTCTATAATGGAGGTTATCGTGAACCGCTGGATGCGTCGATGGAAAATTATCATTTGATTGCCTCAGATAAAATTCCTTCTTTTGCAGAGCAGCCAGGAATGAAAGCGGGAGAAATCAGTAATAAAGCCGTGGAATTTATCCGTTCCGGAAAATATCAATACGGTTTGATAAATTTCGCAAATGCGGATATGGTTGGACACACCGGTGATTTTCAGGCAGCGGTTCATGCAGTTGAAGCAGCAGATGCGGCTTTAGGCAAGATTGTACGTGCCATCGAAGCAGTGAATGGACTTCTCGTCGTCACAGCAGATCACGGCAATGCTGACCAAATGCTGATTACAAATAAAAGCGGAACACTGGAAATGAGCACAAAGCATTCACTTAATCCAGTACCGTTTTTAATTTACGATCCTTTGTATGGCGGCGAGTATCAACTTAAACCGTTTGGTGAAGATTACGACAATAATTTGAGTCATGTTGCCGCGACTAATTTTGTCCTGCTTGGACAGGCGATTCCGGATGATTTGGCGCCAGCGCTTTTTGCTGAATGAAGAGAACAAAATTTTTTAACTTACACATAAACAAAATAAATGAGTAATATTCTATGTATCGGTGCAGGTTATGTTGGAGGACCGACGATGGCGATGATCGCCAAAAATTGTCCCGAACACAAAATAACCGTTGTTGATATAAACCAGGAGCGGATTGACCGCTGGAACAGTGACGAGTTGCCGATTTATGAACCGGGATTGCTCGAAGTTGTTCAGGAGGCACGCGGAAGGAATTTGTTTTTTCATACCGATGTTGCTGAAGCAACCACGGATGCAGACATTATTTTCGTTTCAGTCAACACTCCCACCAAAATGTTTGGAGAAGGTGCCGGAAAAGCAGCGGATTTGCAATTCTGGGAAAAAACCGCACGTGACATTTTAGAGAATTGCCGCAAGCCAAAAGTTATTGTTGTCGAAAAAAGCACACTGCCGGTGCGTACCGCAGAAGCGATGGCGCATATTCTTGAATCCGGAAAAAGTTCGACCCAATTTTCAGTGGTTTCAAATCCTGAATTTTTGGCAGAGGGAACCGCAATTGAGGATTTAACAACTCCGGATCGTGTTTTGATTGGAGGCCAAGAAAATGAAAATGGACACAAAGCAGCAGAGACGGTGGCAGAATTATACGCCCACTGGGTTCCACGGGAACGCATACTGCTGACCAATGTCTGGAGCAGTGAGTTGTCAAAACTGGTGGCCAACGCTATGCTCGCACAGCGTATTTCTTCAATCAATAGTATTTCAGCTCTTTGTGAACGTACTGAAGCAGATATTGCGGAAGTTTCCAAAGCAATTGGAATGGACACGCGAATCGGCTCAAAATTCCTGGAGGCCAGCATCGGTTTTGGAGGTTCGTGTTTCCGCAAAGATATACTGCATTTATCGTATCTTTGCGAATTTTACGGTCTGCCGGAAGTTGCAGATTACTGGGACAGTGTTGTACGCATCAACGACTGGCAAACCGACCGGTTTTTTCAAAATATACTCCATGAACAATTCAATACTTTGGCCGGAAAAACAATTACACTGCTTGGTTTTGCCTTTAAGCAGGATACTGGAGATACACGGGATTCACCCGCAATTCCGCTCTGTGAAAAATTATTGGGTGAACACGCAAAAGTCAGGGTGCATGATCCAAAAGCTTTGGAAAATGCCAGGATTGATCTGAAGGAAATGCAAGGCGATGTGAAATTTTTCGAAGATGTTTACGAAGCTGCAGAAGGCGCACATTCACTTGCCCTTGTCACCCAGTGGACGGAATACCGCGAGCTGGATTTCGAGAGGATTTTTAACAAAATGGCCAAACCTGCTTTTATTTTTGACGGACGAAATCATCTTGATCACAAAAAATTATTTGAAATCGGCTTTAATATTTTTCCGCTGGGAAAACCTCCGCTGAAACATGTTTAACTGTAAACACTCTCTTCTACAATGATGCTGATACTTAAAATGAAAGGAAGCCTATGAAACTATTTTCAGAAAATCTGAAATCAATTCCCACTACAGAAAAAACGGTGCTGCTGCGTCTTTACAATGAACGTGACGAACTGGTTTCCATCATCCCAAATATTTCGGGACGGCAGGGTTCGATTCAGGTTTTCCAGCATATTGCAGACGCAAAAGGCAAAATCAGCCTGGATGCAGCAAAAGAAGGGCTGAAGCTTTTTGGAGAACATGTAGAAGACGCCCGTAAAAATCCGGGAAAACATCAGAAACTGGAGTTGCTGCTGGGCCTTAAAAAAAGAGAGTCTCTGCGGATTGAAATTGTGGAAAGCACATGCAGGGATTTGCTGACAAATCTTTCCGGACAAAAAGCATCTGCCGCAGAATGTGAGGTTTTTATCGAGTTGTTAAGTCAGGGAAAGGTCAGGGCGGCAGAAAAAGTCAACGGAATTTGGGAACCACAACCATATACGATTGACGGTGTTTTAAATTATTTTGGCACACACGCCAACGAAAGGATGGAAGGAAAATACTGGGACAAAATTCCGCTGAAAACGGCGAATTATACTGAAGATGATTTTGTGAACGGCGGAGTTCGTTATGCACCGGGCTGCATTGTGCGGACCGGAGCCTACATTGGTCCAAAAACCGTAATCATGAACCTGGCCTTTATCAACATTGGAGCTTATATTGCCGGAGAAGGCTGTATGATAGACGGAGGAGCCCGTGTTGCGTCATGTGCTCAAATCGGTAAAAACGTAAAGTTTGGAGCAGGTTCCGGAATTGAAGGAGTTTTGGAGCCTGCTGGACGCCTGGCATCGATTGTTGAGGATCACGTCAAAATAGGTGCGATGTGTGAAGTAACTGGAATCATAGGTGAAGGCTCTGTCATTGCGAGCGGAGTTATCATGGCTTCCGGAAAGAAAGTTTATGATGAAGACACAGGAGATTTTGTTCCGCCTTTGAAATGTGAGGTAGGCGATAAAACATTTTTATTACCTGTAATTCCTCCTTATCGTTTAGCAGTTGGCGGGTCTCTATCGAGTAAAAAAGGAAACCACAACACAGATGCCGTTATTCTCAAAGCAGGCGATTTGCGGGACTCCGCAACAATGCGGCATTTTACCAAACAGGGGATTTTATACGGATGACAAAAATGTCACCTTTGTTGAAGCGTGCACGTGATACGCTAAAAATTGAAATTGCAGGACTCGATGGACTGATCGCACGTCTGGGCCCAGAATTTGAGGAAGCAGTTAATTTGCTTTTTGCCTGTCAGGGAAAAGTAATCCTGGCCGGAATGGGCAAAAGCGGATTGATTGCTCAAAAAATTGCCGCCACTCTTACCAGTACCGGAACCCCCTCGCTTTTTTTACATGCGGGAGAAAGCTCTCACGGCGATTTGGGAATCATCACCAGACAGGATGTTGTAATTGCATTCTCATACAGCGGAGAAACCAGTGAAGTTGTGCAGATGATCGGTCATATTCATGCGATTGGTGTCCCGCTGATTGCAATGACCGGCCAACCGGATTCGACTCTGGCACAGGCAGCCACAGTTCATTTGAGTGTTGCTGTTGAAAAAGAAGCATGTCCGCTGGGGCTGACTCCCACCGCAAGCAGTACCGCCACACTGGCTCTTGGAGACGCTCTGGCAATGTGTTTGCTTGAGCAGCGGCAATTTCGTGAGGACGATTTTGCCACGTTTCATCCTGGGGGTAGTTTGGGACGCAAACTGACAATCAGAATAAAGGATGTTATGGTGGCAGGTGATACATTGCCTGTAGTGCCCGAAAATATGTTAATGCGGGAAGCAATGAATATTCTTTCCAGGAAAAACCTCGGAATAGTAGTCGCAGTCGATCAGAATGAAAAAATCAGTGGTGTATTTACCACCGGAGATTTAATGCGGCTGCTTGAAGACGAACAGTCTTTTCTTGACAAACCTTTGCTTAAATTTGCCCACACAGATCCAAAAACAATTGCTCCGGAAGAACTTGCCGCGAAAGCACTGCATGTCATGGAAACACACTCCATCACTTGTCTTGTTGTCGCGGATCCGGAAAATCGTCCCATCGGCATCGTCCAGATTTACTACATTTTGCGTGCAGGAGTTTATTAATAGTTGATGCTTTTAATAACTAGTGAGTCACGAATTCCCCTAAGATACTGATATTATAGTTTGCGGCATGTCATCTCGGCCGAAGGGAGAGATCTGAAAAAGTGACGATATCTCATAAGATCCCACACATTCATTCGGAATGACACGATAAAACTCGTGACTGTCGATTGATTGTGTCCACTCTGCTAAAGGGAAAGTTAACAACTTATGTCTCTGTCCTGTCGGGAAATGAGATTATTATGAAAGAATTGTTTGACAAATTGAACGGTTATATATTATGATGTCATAAAGATGCTAAATATGATATCAAATGGAGAAAAAATGAAAGCAATAACTATCAGGGGCGTTGATAAAGACCTTGAAAATAAACTGAAAGGCACCGCAAAAAGTGAATCACTCAGCGTGAATCAATTGATCCTGAATTCTCTGCGGAAAAGTCTTGGACTGGAAAAAAACAAGATTCACACCAGGCAATACTCTGATTTAAACTTTCTTTTCGGGAAGTGGACAGAAGACGAATATGAAGCATTTGAGAAAACGCAAAAGAATTTTCAATCCATAGACGCTGAATTGTGGAAATGAACGCCGTAGTTATTGACACAAATATTTACAGTTTGGCCATGAAAAATAACGACTATGCGACAGAAGTATTAATGAAAGCGGAAAGTATACTCGTTTGTTCAATTGTGATCGGTGAACTGCTTTCAGGTTTCAGGTTTGGAACCAAGGTTGAGCAAAATTTGAAACTGTTCAATGAATTTCTGGATTCACCGCGGGTTAAAGTGGTGGACGTCACGGAAAAAACTGCGAGCCATTACAGCCAGATTTTTCTTGACCTGAAAAAAGCCGGGAAACCAATTCCAACGAATGACATGTGGATAGCAGCTGTGGCCAAGGAAAATGGAATCGCAATTGCTACAGCCGACAAACATTTTGAATCTGTTCCTGGATTATTGCTCATAAATTAAGTCAAGAAGTGTCTTGCATTTCCGATTTCAAGCGTTGCCTGACGCATCAGAGACGAACAATCCGGATCTCGCTGCACTGTTTCCCGGAGCCCAAAACTACAGTGAGAAGTGATTAGAGCTAGGAGCCACAGTTCCAGTGACATTGCCGGAACAACAGGTGTCCACCATCAATAGCGCCTGATTGGTGTTCACTCCTCCGGATTCCAGCCCGCCTTGACCAGTCCTTCAATGATGGGATCCGCGAGTGTGGAATTGGGAATAAAAATGCGGCGGTAGTCGTCACG